>JBGTEI010000604.1:0-4257 GCA_041747875.1 Pyrinomonadaceae bacterium
TAGTTTCATCATATTTCTTTATTCTATAGCAATTCTTCGGTTTTTCAGAAGAATAAGCAAAAATTATCTCCCAAACCAACCCTTTCGCCAAAAGTATCCGATAAGGAGAGCAAAGATAAAAACCATAAGTCCGAGAGTGACGTGATAACCGTATTTTGAATTGAGAAGCGGCATATTTGAAAAATTCATTCCGTAGATCCCTGAAAGCAATGTAAGCGGAAGCATCGTCGCCGAAATAAGCGCCAGGAATTTCATCACATCGTTTGTTTTGTTTGCAGTTACGCTAAAGTGAATTTCAAAAAGCCCGCTTACCAGATCTCTATAATTTTCCGCCATATCGGCGATCCTCAGCAGATGATCGTGAACGTCGCGATAAAAGGGAAGTATGCCCTCGGGAATTTGCGGGAATTCGCCGTGTGAGATCCGATAAAGCACGTCGAGTTGTCTGGTAGAGATCCGCTTCAAACGCGCAACGCTTCTCCTTAGATCCATTATTTCTTCAAGGATCTCATTATCCGTTGTATGTTCGAGGTAAACGCGGTCTTCGAGTTCGTTAATTGCCGTATCAAAATCGTCTACGATCGGCATATAGTGGTCGACGATCCGGTCCAGTATCTGGTGCAATAGAAAAGCCGCTCCACGGTCCAGAATGCTTGGATAAGCGCGGATATATTCTTTAACGCTATTAATACTTACAAATTCTTGATCGCGGTTCGTAACAACATAATTATGTCCAAGATATCCGTCAAGCTCATTTGTAATAAATTTTGCCGATTGCATTTTGGTTTTTACGCCGTGAACGATAAAGAATAAATAGTCTCCGAATACCTCGACTTTTGGCTGGTTTCTTTCCTCCCGGCAATCTTCGAGCGTGAGATGGTGAAAGTTAAAAACATCGAGATACAAACGCTCCGCCTCTGCCAATTCGTTCTTATTCCGGACATCAAGATCTACCCAGACGACTGTTTCGTCATCGGCAATGAGCTCACGCAGCTCATCGATCGTAATGTTTTCTCGAAGTTTTCCGGTTCCTTTCTTGTAGGCAAATATTTCCATAGAATTGCGATTTACGGTTTGCGGGAAACCGCAAGACCATTACAAATTTCAATCGTTGAGTAGTATTTCACATAATGATAGTATCCCAAATAAGATACAAAATCAGTTTTCAGACTTCCACCTCAGTAAGGCAAAGAAATTCCCGATATACAAAAACTTATGAGCAATATAAAAGTCTTTATTGCAGACGACGTAAACGACGAAAAACTCGCGCCGCTTCGCGACGCAGGCATCACAGTTGTAAAAGAGACAAAATTATCACCCGAAGATTTGATTATCCGTGTAAGGGATGCAGATGGTGTGATAGTACGAAGCGCGACAAAGATCACCGCAGATGTTATGGATGCCTGCGAAAAACTTCGTGTCATCGGACGTGCCGGCGTTGGTGTAGATAATATCGACGTAAAGGCCGCGACCAGTCGCGGGATCGTTGTCATGAACGCGCCGGACGGGAATACAATAACGACCGCTGAACACACCTTTGCACTTTTGGTTTCAATGGCAAGAAATGTTCCGCAAGCTCACGGAAAATTGCAGTCCGGTGTGTGGGATAAGAAGAGTTTTGTCGGTGTCGAGCTTTACGGAAAAACACTTGGGCTCATAGGTTTAGGACGTATCGGTAAACACGTAGCAAAGATCGGGAAAGGCTTTGGAATGAACATATTGGCGTTTGACCCCTTTGTTTCCGATGAACAGGCAAACGAGCTCGGGATCGAGGTTGGCTCATTAGATGAGGTCTTGTCATCGGCTGATTTTCTGACGATTCACACTCCGGTAACGGACGAAACACGTGGAATAATCGGTAAAGAGGCGTTTTCAAAGATGAAAAGCGGCGTGCGGTTGGTAAATTGTGCGCGCGGCGGACTGGTTGATGAAGATGCATTGCTTGAAGCGATCGAAAGCGGAACGGTTGCCGGAGCGGCACTTGATGTTTTTTCGGTCGAACCTCTTGCGGAGGATTCTCCGCTTCTGAGAAATCCTAAAATTATTACGACACCACATCTTGGCGCGTCCACAACAGAAGCTCAGGAAGGCGTAGCGTTAACAGTCGCCGAACAAATGCGCGATTATTTGCTGAACGGAGAACTTAGAAACGCTGTAAATGCGCCGAGCCTGGCGGCAAACGAACTAAGATCACTTCAGCCTTATATTGATCTTGCAGAACGACTTGGACGATTTCAGACACAGGTTTTAGGTGACGAAGGAGTAAATCAAGTTGAACTCGAATACTCGGGACAACTTGCAGAAAAGGATGCTTCACCTGTTACACGCGCATTTTTATCGGGATTGCTCGAGAATATTTCGTCGAGGATAAATGTCGTAAATGCGCTTCACATTGCTGAAGAACGCGGAATCAATGTGACGACGAGTTACAAACAGGTAGAAAAAGCATCAAGTTTTGATATCAAAAGTAAAGTATCGGCGGGTGGCACTGAGCAGATCGCAAGCGGTCGCGTTTATGCGGATGGGGAAGGCAGAATCACGCAGATCGGTGATTTTTCGATCGAAGCGGTCCCGAAGGGCTTCATGTTGTTTACAAAAAACAAAGATGTTCCGGGTGTGATCGGTAAGCTCGGAACTCTTCTCGGCGAATGTGGAATAAATATTTCTCGCTTTTATCTAGGTAGAAATGAAAAGGGCGGGGAAGCGCTGGCGGTGATCGAACTCGATTCAAAGCTTGATTCGAGTGTTTTGGAAGATCTTAGAAACGTCGATTCAGTAATTACTGTAAAGCAGGTCAAACTCTAAATTATATAAACGCTTCCTGTTTGAAAAATCATACCTTCTGATCTCATCTATTTTCGTTTTGAAATGATAGGTTCATTTCCAGTCCTTTCAAAAACATCAGAACGGTGAACATAATGAACGACAAATAGCACATTGGAACTTCGCCGATAAATTTCGGGCATTCGACCAAACCATATGCTTGATAGTAGCTCGCATATATAGCGATAAGCCATGATATCCCTGATCCCGCAAAGAACACCACCGTTCCACCCCTAAACGGGACCAACTGAGAAATCACTATAAATATCAATATAAGCAATAAGATAAAACATGCCGGGATCGTCATAACTCGCGGGCATACATTACCGTATATCAATTGACCGGCCGTTAAGACGATCACACTTGTCAATCCGATGATAGAAATTCCCAGGATCAAATTGCTTAAAATTTTGTGTTTATTCATTTGCGTAGCGTCCATTTGCATTGAACCGAATCCTTAATTGTATCAATAGATTTATCTCGATATTCCAATTACTAAATTCGTAATTACCTATGATAATCTTAGGCTTTTAACCTATGAGCGACAACAACGCAACCCTTCGAGTAAAACAGGTATCAAAACGCTTCGGTGATTTCACCGCTGTTGAAGATTTAAGTTTCAACGTCAAAGCCGGCAGGATCTTTGGTTTTTTGGGCCCAAATGGTGCCGGGAAAACGACGACGATACGGATGATCGTCGGTATTACAATTCCCGATGAAGGAGAGATCAGCCTTTACGGGAGCAAGATCAGTCCTCAAGTTCGGGACCGGATCGGTTATCTTCCTGAAGAACGCGGTCTTTACAAGAAGATGAAGGTCAATGATCAATTGCGTTACTTTGCTGCGCTAAAGGGCGTACCGCAAAAAGAGGCTGACAAACGAATAGATTTTTGGCTTGACCGAATGAACCTATCTGAATGGAAACTCAAAAAGACAACCGATCTCTCGAAAGGAATGTCGCAGAAGCTTCAATTTATTTCGACCGTGCTCCATGAACCGGACTTACTGATCCTGGATGAGCCTTTTTCCGGGCTTGATCCCGTAAACGTTGAGTTTATGAAAGATGTGATCGCCGAAATAAAATCCCAGGATAAGACGATAATTTTCTCAACGCATTTGATGGAAACGGCTGAGCAGCTATGCGATGACATAATTTTATTAAACAAATCTCGTAAAGTAATTTCCGGAAGCCTGCGTGAAATCAAGGGTAGCTACGGAAAAAATGTTATTTCGCTGAGATGTACCGGAGGCGAAAAGGTACTTGAAGACCCGGAGATCGTTTCCAATGTCATTGAACATGCCGATATTAAGGAAGTCTTTTTGGCCGAACACTCGGATTCGCAGAAATTGCTTGAAAGGCTGATCGCGAGCGGAGCGATAATCACGAAGTTTGAGCTAATTGAACCGAGTTTGAATGATATTTTTATTGAAAAA
>JBGTEI010000605.1:0-3360 GCA_041747875.1 Pyrinomonadaceae bacterium
GCCGCCCATCGCGCGCCTCAGACGCGGATGCCGTAAGCGCTCAAAGTTTTCTGACAGCATTTCAAGCGTCCGGAGCGCTCTTTCTTCATCGATAGCCAGAACATCATTGATCTTCATACGGCGCTCAATTTTCATCGTCTGTTGTCCCCCGATACCATTTTGGATGTAACTATCCTAGATTATCGGCGGGTAAAATCATGTGACCTATGTCACACGGACGCTTCATATCCCGACTTTTTCATATTCTCTGCAAACGAAACTGGGACTTTAAAAATCAGGGAATGACCGTTAGAATTTTGGCAATGAGTTTATCCAAATCAGCGATCCTTCGCCAAACGGAATTATTTGGCGATCTGAGTGATGAAGTGCTTCAAGTACTTGGTAATCATGCGGTCGAGAAACAGCTTGCACGCAATGAAATTGTATTCATCGGAGGCGAGGAAGCCTCCGGACTATTCGTCATCGCTGAGGGTTCGGTGCGGGCTTTTCGCACGGGCCAGGACGGGCGGGAACAGACCATTCACGTCGAACGGGCAGTAACAACCATTGCGGAAGTTCCGGTTTTTGACGACGGCAAGTATCCTTCTACCGCAGCAGCTGAAGAAGCGACGACCCTTTTATTCCTTGATAAACATGAAGTTCGCAATCTTTGTCTTGAGTATCCGCAAATTGCATTGGCCGCGACAAAACTTCTTGCACGGCGTCTCCGCGGATGCGCAAAACTAGTCGAGTCATTATCGCTTAAAGAGGTAGGACAGCGTTTGGCTCAAATGCTGTCTGATGAAGCCGCGTTAAGGGGTCGTAAGACTCCGGACGGCGGCGTGCGGTTCAAGCAAAAGCTTACTCACAACCAACTTGCTGCGCGGATCGGAACGGTTCGCGAGGTGATAACCCGGGCGCTTGTTCGGCTTCAACATCAAAAGCTGATCCTCGTAAACGGGAAAGAGATCATAATTCCTGATCCGGAAATGCTTTCCGGGTATGCAGATTCAGAATAGAAATGCACGCAGACTGTCTCTCGGATTCAGGGTGCTTCTGCTTGTCATGTAGTTGACTACCTATATATTTTTTATTAATATGTAGCGTACTACCTATCGGAGGACTGATTTGATGGAGAATACGGACTTTTTAAGGGAACTCGGTTTTTTAAGTATTGTAACCAGACTAAAGAGATTAAGCGACACGATGATCCATGACGGACGAAAAATGTATCGCGAACTTGGCATGGACATTGAACCGAATTGGTTTGTAGTATTCAAGCTTTTTGAATCTCATGAAGAACTTACGGTCATGGAAATTGCTGAAAAGATAGGGTTTGCGCATCCTTCTGTGATAACGATCGTGAATAACATGATAAAAAAAGGTTACTTGACGTCGCGTCAGTGCGATGAAGACAGCAGAAGAAGGATCCTGGTATTGACCAAAAAGGCGCGGGATAAAATGCCCGAATTTGAGAGAGTTTGGACGGCCGGGGTCGCCGGTATGAAGAAAATGCTTTCGGATACAAACGCGCTGGAGTTTCTTGACCTTCTTGAATCGAGAATTGCGGAAAGCGGGTTTCGCGAGCGGACTCTTAAATGCGTTGAACCAAAAAGGGAAGTTGAGATAATCGAATTTGAATCGGAATACGCGCGGGCTTTTGCCAATATAAATTATGAATGGCTGGATGAATTTTTTGAAATCGAAGAACACGACCGCGAGCAGCTCGACAATGCAGAAGATTATATCATTGGAAAAGGCGGTCAAATTTTGCTGGCGAGGATCGGCGGCGAGATCGTAGGAACTGCGGCGCTGATCGCGACGAAAGATCCCGATGAATTTGAACTCGCCAAAATGGCAGTCAAAAAAGAATTTCGCGGCTATAAGGCCGGAAAGAAATTGATGGTCGAGTGTATCGAATATGCAAAGAAAGCGGGAATGAAAAGCATCATTCTCGAATCAAATCGAAAACAAATCCCCGCGATCAATATGTACAAAAATTTCGGATTTGTTGAAATTGAGCTTGATCCGGATTCGCATTTTGCACGCTCCGATATTCGCATGCTGTTGAAATTTGATCAGCATGTTTCCGCCAAAAGTTCGGGCAAAAAGTAACTACAACGCAAAAACGGGTTTGCGGTTTATCCAGCGTCCATTTGTAAAATCGGGTATTTCCTGCGGTTCGCTGCCGCTTGCGATCGACCGTTCTGATAACGGGGTGATGACCATCATCGTTGCGGCATCGTAAACATCGATCGGCGGGGCGATGCCTGCTTTTGCAGACTCGACAAAATCATTAAGAACAAAGAAGTCCATTCCGCCATGACCGGTTCCGGCAGCGCGATCTTCGAATTTTTTCCACAGCGGATGATCGTATTTTTCGATATACGGCAAAGACGATTCCCAGGAATGCGGTTTTTCGGTTGTCCCTTCGAGGTAAATCTGATTTCCGTCCTTCATCCACAAACCTTTTGTTCCCTGTACGCGAAAGCCCAGCGAATACGGGCGCGGTAAATTTGTATCGTGGTGGAGAACTACCACTTCACCGTTAGCAGTAGTGATAACCGTCGTAACGACATCGCCGAGCTTAAAATTCAGTTTCGCATTCGGATGATCCTTGCCGCCTTTTTCGACGATGAAATTGTGGAGTCCGCGAGATTTTGTCGCGGTTGACGTAAGCGACGTCAGGCGGTTGCCGTAGTTGATATCCAGATACGTCATAACAGGGCCAAGACCGTGCGTCGGATAGAGCTCGCCGTTTCTCTTAATAGAATGCTGCGTCCGCCAACGTGCTTCGCTTATTCCTTTTTCGCCGAATTCCGCGCCCGGCTGGAATTTGATCGCGCGCAGGTCGTGCTGATAACCGCCTTCGCATTGGAGCAGTTCGCCAAACATTCCCTTTCGAACCATTTGAAGGATCGCCATCACATCGCGCCGGTAGTTTACATTTTCAAGAAACATTAAATGCGTGCCGGTTTCCTCGTGCGTACGGACGAGTTCCCATGTTTCTTCAACAGACGCTGCACCGGAAACTTCGATCCCCGTGTATTTCCCTGCGCGCATCGCATCGACGGCCATCGGTACGTGCCAAAGCCAGGGAGTGCTTATAATTACCGCATCAAGGTTTTTTATTTTCAATAGGTTGCTATAAGCTTTTTCACCCTGATCGAAGACCTGCGCTTTATTCTGCCCGGCATTTCTGATCATTTCCTGAGCAATCTCTATCCGTTTTGGATCGATATCACAGATCGCCGCAATTTCGACATCGTTTCGTTCCAGCGCATTACCTAAATGATTTGTCCCGCGCAATCCGACGCCGATCAAGCCCAAACGCAGTTTTGATTGAGGGCTGCCAAACGTAAGTTTTGGTGCCGCGGTTAA
>JBGTEI010000606.1:0-3360 GCA_041747875.1 Pyrinomonadaceae bacterium
TGATTGGCCTCGAAACGGGCGCGATTTCCGGCGAAGAATTCGTTTTTAATTGGGACGGGAAAAAGCGCTTCTTTGAAAGTTGGGAAAAAGACCTTAACCTAAAGCAGGCGTTTCAGGCTTCATGTGTTCCCTGCTATCAGGAGCTCGCAAGAAATATCGGTCCGGTTAAAATGCAAAAATGGGTTAGCAAGCTGGAATACGGCAACCGCGATATTTCCGGAGGTATAGATCAATTCTGGCTAAGCGGCGGGATGCGAATTTCCGCCGATGAAGAAGTAGATTTTCTGCGGCAACTGTATCAAAGCGAACTTCCTCTTTCGCCGAAGACTATGAAAACGGTGCGGAATCTTATGCTGATGGAGGAAACGCCGGCTTACAGGCTTTACGCAAAAACGGGTTGGTACACGAATTCGCCGCAAAACACGCGCGGAAATTTCAGCCTCGGCTGGTATGTCGGTTTTATAGAACAAAATAAAAATGTCTATTTCTTTGCGGTAAATCTTGAATCTCAAAACACACCCGCAAATTTCGCGGCAAGCCGGATCATGATCACAAAGAAGATCTTGCGCGAATTAGGTTTGTTATAAATTCAGTACGGTTCTTTGCTGAATAGATCTTATGTTGATCCTGCTAGTGCTAATTTTGTCGTTTTTGTCCGTTTCTGACATCGGGGTGACAAACTTGACCAATAATCCAGCCGGAGACTTTGAACCGATGTGGTCCACCGACGGAAAGCAAATTGCATTTTATTCTGATAGAGAACCCGACGGAAAATGTAAATACAAGATCTTTATTATGAACGCCGATGGAACAAACCAGCATAAACTCCCGGGAAGCGATTGTGACTTTCGCCCCGTCTGGTCATCCAACGGCCGTAGATTGGCATTTGACTCCGCCCGCGATGGAAATCATGAGATCTATACTGTAAATGCCGATGATTCAGATCTCAGGCGTTTAACAAATTCTTCCGATTACGATTCAAGTCCAAGATGGTCGCCCGACGGAACAAGCATCGTATATTTTTCCGGTCTAAGTGAAATAGAATATGGAAACAGCAAAATTTACATAATGAAAACGGACGGCACTGAAAGAAAAAACCTTACAAACTCTGATGGCAGCGATACTTATCCTTTCTTTTCGCCGGATGGCGGAAAGATCGTTTTCACATCGTATCGCGATGGTAACGCTGAAATTTACGTAATGAATACCGACGGCAGCGCTCAAAAACGAATTACAAAAAACCCGGCTCGCGACGACAACGCACGATGGTCAGCGGATGGGAAATTTATCGGGTTTGGAACGAATCGGGATCGAAACTATGAGATCTACGTATTAGATTACAGAGATGAGAAGGTATTCAATTTAACAAATGACTCTTCAAATGATGTCGATATTAGCTGGTCGCAGGATGGGAGATCGATCGCGTTTTCGTCTGACCGCAGTGGGAACTATGAGATTTACTCGGCGAAGTTTTTAGAGAACTGACCGATACAGAAATGGTTTTATCGGATCAAAACTTGACCCCTTGGATATTTAGTTATAGGAAAATCTATTCAATATGAATTTAAGATTGATTATTTTTATTATCTTGCTAAGCGGTGTTTCCGCGTTTTCGCAAACAAGAGAGGTTGCCGTCACGTTCGATGATCTGCCGGCGACCCTTAGCACGGAAAGCTATGAATCTTTTGAATATATTTCTAGAGAGCTTTTGGCAAAGTTAAAAACGGAAAAAGTTCCGGCTATCGGGTTTGTAAATGAAAGAAAGCTTTTTCAGTATGGCGAGATCGATAAACGAACCGAATTACTAAAGCGCTGGCTCGATAATGGTCACGAACTCGGGAATCATACATTTTCCCACATACCGATAAATTCAAATTCCTTTGAGGATTACACAGCCGATCTGATCCGCGGTGAAACGGTGACCCGCATGCTACTTGAACAAAGGGGCATGAAATTGAAATATTTTCGGCATACGCAGCTGCGCACAGGGCCAAACGAAGAGTACAGGTCGAGGCTCGCTGCATTTTTAAAAGATCGCGGATATACGGTCGCTCCGGTTACGATAGACAACAACGAATATATCTACAGTGTGGTTTACGCCAGCGCAAAAATGAAGGGCGATTCCGAGCTGCAGGCGAAGATCGTTAAATCATATGTCGAATATATGGAAACCATTTTTGATCATTTTGAAAAGCTGAGCCGCGAACTCATTGGACGTGAGGTAAGACAAATTCTTCTTCTTCACGCAAATGAGATCAATGCAGATCATTTTGACAAATTAGCCCGCATGATGCGGAAACGCGGATATAACTTCATCACTCTAGAACAGGCGCTAAAAGACTCGGCGTATAAACTACCTGAGGTTCAGTCAAACCGCGGTCTTTCGTGGATCCATCGCTGGATGTTGGCAAAAGGATTAGAAACAAAAGACGAACCGCTTCAGCCTAAATTCATAGACGATCTTTTTCGGGCGTACCAACAAGAGAATTAATAACACAATGATAAAAAAGGAGACAGCAAATGAAAAAATTGGCGATCATTTCCATCTTGGTTTTAGGCACCTTTTCTATTTATTTTGGCCAAAATGTTTTGGCGGATCGTGCCGAAATTGAAGCCGTCAAAGTTCCGCTTGAAAACTATTTAAAAGGACACGAAACCGGCAAGGCGGAATATATGCAGGCGGCATTCCACAGCGAAGGAAAGCTGATGTTTATCCGCGACGGAAAATATACAACCCGCGATTTCAAAGATTATATTGCGGGAATGGGCGGTAACCCGGCGAAGGACGAAGCAAAGCGGAAAAGATATATTGAAAGTGTCGATGTTTCAGGAAATACAGCAGTTGGCAAAATCATTTTGGATTATCCAACGGCAAAATTTGTTGACTACATGACGCTTCTAAAGATCGACGGCGAATGGAAGATCGTAAATAAAGCTTTTTACATCGAAGCAAAATGATCTCTTTTTATCGCGTTGTGCGGACATATAAACCCTGATTTTCTTGATCGGGCTCGCACCGGGATCCTCTTCTAAAGTTATTTCCGGTTTATTTGACGAATTCGGTGTTCAGCGGATAAATTTTGCCGCACGGGAGGGAAGGAAAAGTTGGTTTCGTTTGGATCAAGATCAAGGATTCGGAACGAAGCAACCGCGTCCTGATCAAAATCAATTAGGATCATGAACTGATTCCCCAGATACTTGATATGAACTGAGAAGCTACAAACCAGATCGCTTGCGGAAGCCTTTGTAAAGCGTATGTACTATCAGCTGACGTCATTAAATTTAGCGGTCTGGAAAAACCGACATTAAATTAGACGTTTATTTTCCTTTCGAACGCACACGAAATAGATGAAATATATT
>JBGTEI010000607.1:0-10829 GCA_041747875.1 Pyrinomonadaceae bacterium
ACCGGTTTTAATTAGGTATTCGGCTACCTCATCCGCGGTCGCTACTCCTGAATCTAGTAGGGTTACATGTTGACCAACGGTTTGTTGGATGACATCGCGTAAGATCGGATAGTGCGTACAGCCGAGAACCAAAGCATTCGGATCAAACTCAATTATTTTTTGGAGATGTTTTTTTGCGATCGAAAACGTTTCCGCTTCGTGTGTCCAGCCTTCTTCAGCGAGCGGAACAAAAAGGGGACATGCGGCTTGAAGGATCTGCGAATCGTTTGAAGCCTGCCGGATCGAATCTGCGTAGGCGTTACTCGAAACCGTTGCCTCAGTCGCGATCACGGCAATTTTTGGATTGTCCGATTCGCGGGTTTCTTCAACCGCCTTTCTCGCGCCCGGACCGATCACTCCGATGACATCTACTCCTATCTTCTCCCGTATTCTTGGCAGCGCAAGTGCCGAAGCCGTATTGCACGCAACGACGAGCAGCTTTATTCCGCGCGAATCGAGAAACAAGGAATTCTCGATCGCATAGCGTTCAACGGTTTCAAGCGATTTTGTTCCATAAGGAACCCGAGCGGTGTCTCCGAGATAGACAAACCGCTCGTTTGGCAAACGGTTATGAAGCGCACGATAAACCGTTAGCCCGCCAACCCCGCTGTCGAAAATGCCTATCGGTAGATTTGAAGAAGCGTCGGTTTTTAAAGGTGTCTCTTTCATTTGAGCGAAAGAGAAGAATAAATATAGTATTCCGAAATGTCAAAAAACTACTGCCGCGTATTCGCCGGATCATCTTACTGATCCATAAGTTTTGACAGGACCACTCCGCAGTATTCGGTCGCAAGCGGGTTTTGAAAACCTACGGTTACTACTTTTTCATCGCGTATTGTTGCGAACTGAATAGAATCGGCGAAAATACGCGTTCCGAATAAACCACGAATATCGGTTGAAAAACTTTCATGGGTTCCCGAGTAAACCATTCGTTTGTCGGTTAAAACCAGAAATCCGGCATCGCTGTCGGAAATATCGGTCCTGTCAAGCAGATCACTTTTCTTTTCTCCGACCTTGTATCCGCTGCCTCTCGATAATCTAATGCTCTTTCCCACGAGACCTTTTGTTAGATCTTCGCTTACTAAATGCCCGGGAATCAGCATAGCCGGAAGCTCTGCGAAAGCGTTTTCACCCGGCTGAAGAATTATCGATTCTGCTTTTACCGTCGGAATATCGGCGACCGTACCATCCTGAATATGCTTTAAGATCGCCAGCGTACATACTTCCTCCTCCATCCAATTCATCATATTGGGAGAAATTCCCAATCCGATCGCCAGTTGAAGCAGCCAGAACGTTTCGCGGTTTGCCGATCCCTGATCAAGGATCTCAAAATGGGCCGCCTGACAAAAAGCTTCATCCCGAACTACGGGTATTAAGTGCGCAGGAATCGAGTTTTCTTTATAGAAGCGTTCAAGGCGAACGAGACTTTCTTGTGTGATCATTTCTTCAGCGATGATTGAAAGAAAGACCTTTCGAAGTTCGTTTATTAGTAAATGTAATTGTTGCCTTGCTTGAAAATTATTATTCTTCGATGGTTGCGACATCATGTGGAAGCGCCTCGCGTGTGATTTGTAAGTTGTCCTTTATTGACCCGGATGATCATAGAAGAAACTCGTTGGAATGTTTGCGACTTGAGCAAAATATCCGGAAGGTGGTTCCCGGTTTATCGGGGAGCGGAAGTTATTTTGTTAAAGTTGACTATTTATGCTTGTCGCACCAGGGGGACGATTTGATCATTTACCCGACCACAGGTATCAGACGGCGGTATCTAAAAGATTCTTTGCAAAAAGTTTGTCAACCGCCATCGAAACTACTTTTCTGCTTATTTTCATGCCCAGCTCGTCTTCCATTTCACGGGCTATCTCGCTAGCACTTCTGTGTCCGTCGCATTTTTCCCAAACATAGGCGGAAGTTGGGTTCAGGTATATCGCTTTATCATTTTCAAGATCTTCGATATACAGCTCGCCTGTTTCTTTTGTGATAACAAGAGCATGCTTTCTTGCTATTGGGTTCATAATGTTTCTCCATTCAAATAATGCCATTTGGCAATATCACTCGTTTGCAACCCTTGTGCCAAAAACGAAGTGTCGGATTAAATTTAGGTGCTTATTGGGTTTAATGAAATATGTGGAGTGGTTTTGCTGAGTCAATCGGGGAAATGATTCGGTCAATTTGACCGAATACCGGTAAACTTTGATTCAGCTGAACCAGATCTTAGTGATCTGAAAACCACATCTTCTCAACAGGGTAAGCAAATTCTCTAAAGTTCACCTTTCAGAAAACCGCCGGCGACAGCGTTTTGAATTCGTGCCTTCACCGAGGCAGATTCTTCGGTCATCGCAAAATTAACCAATTGCCGCGCCTCATCCCGATACTCCGGATGTTCGTCTGCAAGCTTGCAAAAACCGCCGTAAGCCCAGGCTCTGACGAATCTGTTCTTGCTCGCCAGACAGTTTCTTATGAATTCGTCTGCCTCTCTTTTTCTGGATCCCGGAATAGTTATGCGAGGAATACATTGGAGTAAATGAAGTTTTGCTTCCCACTTGATAGCCTTATGCAAAAAGCTGTAAAACTCCTCGGTGAGTCTGACCGATAATGTGTTCCCCATCTCAATGTATTTTTTGAGCAGCCATGTTGCACCGGTCTCAGAATCCTCATTCCGCGAAAGTTCAAAAAGCATCGGTAGAAAATCAGAGTCGACTGAAAACCTCTCGTAGATGTTCTCAATCTCATCCTTCGATTTACCGTCCCACTTTAGAATGCCGTTTTTCAAACTCATATTAGAAAGAATTGCTCATTATTATTGATCCGATAAAAAGACGATCAAGCCCTCTCCAGTAAGCCCTGAAAGTTGGATCATCAGCAAAAAGAATTACGTGCCCATCACCGAGCGGAACATCCGCCATAAAGAGCTTTCCGCCAAGATTTTCCATCGTCGAATCCCAGATATGTCCCATGATATGTCCGTTTGGTTTGTACGTAACAACGTTTGCACCCTTTTTGGTTTTCGTCAGATGATAATTTCCGCGAAACTGAACGGCTATCTCGGAGGGATATCCAAGTGCTAAATAATGGTCGTTGTTTACGTCCGCCTTGAAGATCGATCCCGGAATCGACTCGATCGGCTTTGGATCATCACCTTCCGGATCCGCTTTTTCGTCACGTACAACTTTTACATCGGTAAATTCAATTCCTTCCCGAGCCGTGAAAGCGGCTCCGCCTCTTAACCCGACAAAAGTACCGCCATTCTCGATCCACGCTCTAAGCCGCGAAACACCGTTTTCTCCAAGTATTTTTTCATAATCTCCCGGATTTCCATCGGGAAAGATTATTACATTGTAGCGGCTAAGATTTGCGCGGTTAAACATTTCGGTACTCACCGCTACAAAATCGAGATCAAAACGCTGGCTTAAAACGCTGTAAACAGAACCAAATGTAACCGCACCGGTTGGCTCCTTTGTGAGTACCATGATCTTTGGTTTTTCCAAATTTCTAACATAGTCCGAACCGAGTGAGATACCGCCTTCGCCTCTTGCAGAATTTATCGGAAAGACTTCCGTTTCGTATTCTTTCGCAAGTTTTGAGATCACCGCGTGAAGATCTTCCGGATTGCGATTGTTTCGTACAAGATAGGTTCCGCTATTAAATTTCCGTCCGCCCACCGACGTCGGAAGAAGCGTGACCGCAACATTGAAATCTTTCTGAAGCAGTATTCCGGCCAGCTTCGTTCCTGAGTTTTGACTATTTGAGAAAGCATATCCGTACGTTCCCCGGCCGAGGGAACCCGTGTTTAAAACCGGGCGCGATGTGATCTTTGTCATTCCCGAAACCGGACGTTCATCTTCGGTAAAGTAAGTATCGATCCCATATTGAAGCGGCAAAGCCCAAGCCGTAATGTCGTAAAATCCGGGCCCTTCCTTGGGAGAATCGGTACCAAGCTTTGCATCGCGCGCGCGCCGTTCTTCGACAAACTTCATAAAAGAGGCTTCCATTTTCGGATCCGGTTCAAACATCGTTTTTAAGAAGCGCTTCTTCGGCTGCCGCATCGGAACGTAATAGCTGCCGGCCGGGAAAGTCCGCTGTTTTGACTGTCGGTCAAAATAGGTTTGAGCGCGATTAGACGAAGCACTTCCCGCCGATTGATAAACTTCGATCCCATGCCTGAGTAATAGTTCGATCAGATCGTTTGTCTTACCGGGATCGCTCGCACCGTCAAGCACAAAGGTCTTAAATGGCTCTGTATTTACCTCATCCATTCCGGATTTAAAGAACCCGTAAAAGTCATTGAGGATTCCTTCCCGATTGTCGGCAAGTACTTCAAGCGTCGCCATATCGGCGATAAAATGTTTGTGAACTGCTTCGCGCAGCGTGACGATCGTTCCGTCAGGTCTTTCCCACTTAAATCCCTTGCTTCCGCCGCCGTTTGATTCGTAGGTCGCGGCGATCGCACCATTAAATGCAGGATACGAATCCCAGTAACCCGGAAAATAAAGATCGTAGTTTTCGTCTTTTACGTACGTCCAGCCGTACCGGTCAAAATACTTGGCAGAATTTTGTCCAACTACCTCAGCCCATTTTTTTAGTGACTCGGGGTAATTATTGTTGACCGGCGATGTAAACGGCGCCATGTAATACTCGTCGGGTTCGCCGTGATTATCGATCCAAACTTGCGGATTCCAATGTTGAAGCACACGTGATGCGGCCTGCGTTTCGGGTTGAGTAAGCGCAAAAGCGTCGCGGTTCAGATCGATCTTAAAGTGATTTCCATCCGAGCTCGCAAACCAATCCACAAAATGTTCATACGCCATGGGATCAGACGTACCGCCGCGGATCGTCGAATTCTTTGCCCACGTGACAAACGCCTGATGGCTGTCAGGATTTAGCGCGGGGTTAATTATTGTAATCGAATTGTTTAGGATCTTTTGCGTCAGCGGATCGGTTCCTGCAGTCATTTGATAGAGAAGCTGAATTCCTGTCTCAAATGCCGAAGTTTCGCCGCCGTCAGTTCCATAATTCATCCAGCCGATCGGGATCGTATTCTTTGCGATGTTGCTCGCTTCGGAAGGCGAAGTTTGTCTCGGATCGGTTAAACTCTTGATCGATGTCCGGATCGTTTCAAGATTCTGAATATTTTCCGGACTGCTGATAGCTACCAGCCAGAGCTTTCTCCGTTCGACCGATTCCCCATATTGAAAAACCTTTACGCGTTTACTCGTTTCCTGAAGCTTTTGAATATAGGCCGCCATCTGAAGATTGTCGGTCAGATAATCTCCTATCTCGTAGCCCAGAAACTGTTCGGGTGTTGGGACATTCGGATCATAAGTTCCGCCCGGCAGCCACTCATACGGCTGTTTTGTCTGAGCAAATACCGAAAGAGAAAGTAATAAGAAGGTGGCTGCGATCGCTAAAAAGTTTTTCATAGGTAAGTTATCTTTGGTTATTTTAATTTGAGTGCGCCGGACTGCACATTGGCATCCAGCAATCTGACAACATTGTCAAAAGAAACGGTGCCGTATAGAAATCTTCCAACAGAAAGCGATTCGGCTTTTACCGCTTTGTATATGTCATAGTAGCTTCGCTCGCCGTCGACAAAGTTAAAGACCTCACTACGCATTATCCCGTGGAGATTTGTGCGGACACCGGTTCGTTTTGAGAAGTATTCTTCGGAATTTTCGGTGTTAACCGGTACTTTTTTCATTGCAGAAAGCTCAGCGGTATCAAGTTCTATTGCAGCGGGCTTGCCGAATTTTGTCATGTAGTAAGCGGTAAGCGTATCGTCAAGATCCTTTCCGCGTCCTTCGTTCATCTTAATAAAGGTTTCGATCGATCGTTTGGCATTGACATCATTTCCGGCTATCTTACTCATCGATTCTAATGCCAACTTCTCGCGCTTTGCACCTTGTTCAATAATCAAGTGTGCGTTTTTCCAATCGTCCGAATCATTGAGAATCTGCAGCGCTGCGTGCATATCATTTGCCAATCTTTTTCCGCCCTGAGCATATGTCTCGGCTGCTAAAACCGGAATATCTTCGGCTTCCACATACGCCAGATACAACCCCAATGCGCCGATTATAAAATTGTTTCTTTGAAGCTGCGTCTGATCGATCTTGTCGAGATCATCATCGGCTGAATGAATATAGTAATCGTCCCAGTTGACCATCGCAGCTGCCGGTACGCCAAATTTTCCTTCGACAAAAACAAGATTGTCCGATGAGCCAAAATACGGAACAAACTCTGCATTGTATGGTTCACGGGTTCCCCGCGTTGCGATGATCGGCTGCGAAAATGGTCTTGGATATCCGCCCGAGCGGCCGGCCTGGATATACGAATTATTTGTCAGCATGACAAATCTGCCAACGCTTTCAAAAAGCGCGTCGAGAAACGAAGTGCGCGAATATGGATTAAAGATCAGCTGCTGCCGGCGCCCGCCGACCGATTGTTTTGCGCCCGTCATATCCTGATGCAGATTTGCGAGCATCTTCTTTTCTTCGCCCTGATGATCGCGAAGATAACGGTATTCGGAATATATCTCATCCGACCACCAGAAACGAATATCGCGCTTTGGCGGCGGCATCTTGCCTTCCTTGATGAGCTTGGTATATACGCGGGCGAGCTCTAAAATATTGCCCGATCCGCTTCCATCATCGTTTGCCGAACCCTGCTCTTCCTGAAGATGTGCTGTAATTACGATCTGCTGATCCTTGTATTTTGTGCCGCGGATCCAGCCTTCAACCATTCCGGTTCCGGTTCGCGCATTTTCAGTTCCGATGTCCGTATCGACCTTTGCCCTGATCGTAACTTTCCCGCCGGGCGTACGTTTGCCCGTCGCAAAAAGATCCTGTTCGCCTTTTGTCTCTAAAAGCTTTCTCAGCGTCTCGCCCTTCCGCGGCGAAACGCTAAATGCAAACGTTCCCTGTTTTCCTTTTGGCGGAGCCGGAATTCTTGTCCAAGGGAGTTGGTCGGGAAAGTCCAGCATGTTCTTTGATTCGGAGGTCGTGTATGCGATGACTCCAACCGCGCCTCTTTCATAAACCGCATTCATTACTGCGACACCCGGGTTCGTATTTGTTAAGACGATCTTTCCTTTTACGTCGAGACCCTTTAGCGCCTCAACGCTTGCATCTCCGACCCAGATCAATTCCGCCGTCACATCCGCATCCCGGCTTCCGTCAGACAAATAAAGTGCGTGATCGCCGATGTCAGCAAGTTTTATTTCGACCGGGGATGTCATCCAAAGTTCGCCGATCCGCGCGGTATAATTCGCCGGATTTCCGTCACTGTCGTTTAGCGGCTGCTTGATTATCGAGACATCCACGAGGCCATTCTTTGTTGCTTGTTCGGCGACATAATCCATCGCTTTGAAATATCCTTCCATTCCCGAATCGCGATGCCATTGTGTCAAAACACGAATATGTTCAAACGCACGATCGCCTGAAATTTCATTTCGCAGCATCTGGATCTCCTGTTCGTTTAGAAAAGGAGTGGATTGACCATAAGCCGTAATTGCGGCTAGGAATATTACGAAGACAGCTGACAGATCGTGTCTGATATTCATGACTTACCTCGAATAAATTCGGAATACGGGAATTTTAACACAGCACTCAAATTTGACCATAAGTGAGTTTGGACCGATTGTAGTAAACTTTGGACAAATCTAAATATCCGAATGCGTACATGAACGAGATTTCAAACAGAATTCCGATAGATACCGCCGAGCTGATCCTCTATTGCAGCGAACTCCGCAAGACGCTTGATTTTTATATCGAAGGTCTGAGTTTCAAGCTCCACACGATCTTCCCCGCAGATGATCCGAGGGTTGCGGTTATTTCTGGTTTTGGAATGAGAATTCGGCTCGAGGTCGGAGATACTGGATCAAGCGAAGGAATTGTAGTTCGTTTAAATTGTGATATTCCACAAAGTGATGAACGCACAATTACGGCGCCAAATGGTGTGCGATTTATGCTGGTGCAGGGAAATCCGCCGCTGATCCTTCCGGAAGTTCGGTCAAAGTTTGCAATAAACCGCTTCGATGAAAAAGCAGATTGGATCATAGGTCGCGCCGGAATGCGCTATCGGAATCTGGTTCCTGATCGGGCGGGAGGATATATGATCGCTTCGCATATCCACGTTCCGGATGCCGGGCCGGTTCCCGATTATGTGCATTTTCATAACATTCATTTTCAAATGATCTATTGCTATAAGGGTTGGGCACGCCTTGTATATGAAGATCAGGGCGAGCCGTTTATTTTCCGCGAAGGTGACTGTGTTTTGCAGCCGCCGTTGATACGGCACCGTGTGCTCGAAAGCTCGGGGAATCTCGAAGTTGTTGAGATAAGTTCACCTGCCGAACACGAAACGCACAGCGATCTTGAGTTAAAACTTCCGACGCCGGTAATCGATTCAAAACGCGAATTTTCAGGTCAGCGTTTTGTACATCACAAATCGAGCACAGCAGATTGGTCCAGTTGGCAATTGGATGGATTTGAGTTTCGGGATACCGGAATATTCGAAGCGACAAACGGTATTGCAAACGTAAAGATCGTTCGCGGTGTTTTAAATTTTAATACACAGCGAACGGCCCGAAATTATGCCAAGCTTTTGTTTGTCTTTATCCTGAAAGGGAGTTTATCTTTAAGGATTGATAATGAAGATCATCAGCCGCTTTCCGAAGGCGATTCTTATGTAATTCCAACGGGGGGAATGCTCGCGCTTTCAGAATGCTCAAACGGGACCGAATTTTTGGCGGTCGAATTTCTTTAGGTTTTCTATATTTCCAAACGGAAGCACGACACTAAATGGATGCATTTGAGTGTTAGCTCTGCTTAAAAGTATTATTGTCTGAATTCTTTTATCGCCGCTATTGATCACATAGCCACCGACTAAACGAGAAGAGATTCTGCAAAACTTGGGGTCGCAACGTATAAACCAATCGATCGATGCGATGTTCACCTGGAAAGCGTCCCTTTCTGATCTACGGCGATATTTCGGACCTCAGAAAGTGTCGCACATGAATTGTCACCCGGTGTCGTTAAGGTCAACGCCGAATTTGTCACGCCAAGGTTTAGTGATTCTTCGTAATCACTTCCGCTTAAAAGACCGTAAATAAAACCTGCAGCAAATGCATCGCCGCTCCCGACACGATCGAGAACGTTCAGATCTTTAAATGAATTCGCCTTATAGACTTTGTCATCAGCAAAGCATACTCCGCCAAGACTATGCGAACTTGCAGACTTTACATCGCGCATTGTAGACGCGGCGATCTTCAAATTTGGAAATCGCGAGATCATATTTGAAGCAGATTCGCGGAATTTCGCTTCGTCAAAATGGGACAAACGAGAATCAAATCCTTCTACGCCAAATACAACATCGGCGTGTTTCAAAAGTTCTGCATTTACTGTATCCGAAGCTTCGCGACCTCCGCGTCCTTTCCACAAAGAATCGCGATAATTCAGATCATACGAGACGATCGTTTCATTTTCACGTGCGATCTTCATTGCTTCTAGTGCTACTTCAGGCGCACTGTCCGAAAGTCCGGTAAAAATTCCGCCCGTGTGAAACCAGCGGGTTTGCTTCTTTTCAAAGATCCCGTGCCAATCAATATCCCCCGTTTTCAATTGCGATACCGCTGTATTTCCGCGATCAGAACAAGCCGTCGGCGGTCGCAGACCAAATCCGCGTTCCATAAAATATATTCCATTACGGGTTTCCCGGCTGATCCCGTCGGTTTCCCGCCAAAAAATTTCAGATCTATCGACACCGCTTTGCGTAACCAAGTCCTCGATCAGCCGCCCGATCTTATTGTCGGCAAGTGCTGTAACGATAGCGGATCTCATTCGAAACACTTTGCTTAAGCTTCGCGCAACGTTATATTCACCGCCGCCTTCCCAGACGCGAAAATTCCGGGCCGTTTCGATCCTTTCATCACCGGGATCAAACCGGAGCATAACTTCACCCAAAGATACGAGATCCCAACGGCAGCTATCTGTCTTCTTGTTTTTCAGCATTTTCCGAGAGTTTTCCTGAAAGTCGAGTTTATCTTATCACGTCGTATTTATAGAATTTAATTTCATTACATACAAATCCCGCGCGAAAAAATCTGACGATACGGATCGCGTTTCCCACATTGTTTTACCTGCGGTTTTGAGAATCGGGAACATACAATTAAACTGATTTTCATATCATTATGGAAAAGAATGAAACAATCCGCCGCGTTATTAAAACCGCCGTCATCCCGGTGATCCGTGCAAATTCGATCGGTGAAGCACGCAGAGTAATCGAATTAATAATTGAAGGCGGGATTGACGTCATTGAGATCACAATGACTGTTCCGAATGCTTTCGAGCTTATTAGTGAGCTTTCGGTAAAGTACGCCGAGAATGCTGTGATCGGTGCGGGAACGGTTTTAAACATTGAAACGGCGCGGAAATGCATCGATTCGGGAGCAGAGTTTATAGTCAGTCCGGCGACCGATTTTGGAACTATCAAATTCTGCAACGAGAAGGATATCGTAATCATGCCCGGCGGTTTGACGCCGACGGAAGTTATCGCCGCGTGGGATGCCGGTGCGGATTTTGTAAAAATATTTCCCGCATCTTCGATGGGCGGTGCGAGTTATCTGAAGTCTCTGAAAGCTCCGCTTCCGAAGATAAATCTGATCCCGACGGGGGGCGTTAATTTTTCCAATGCGGCGGATTATCTCAAAGCGGGAGCATCTGCTTTTGGCGTTGGTTCTGATCTGGTTGACCTGAAAGCCTTAAGAGAAGGACGCGAAAATGAAATTATTGACAATT
>JBGTEI010000608.1:0-4894 GCA_041747875.1 Pyrinomonadaceae bacterium
TCATGTTGATGAACTAAATCCCGAAAAGTTTGACTCTCCTTCAATAGTTCTTCCTTAACCGCTTCGGTTGTCGAAATGTCCATAATGTTTATTTCCTCCCTTTTTCGCATTAAAGATCTGATCAAGTACCACTCGCATCGAAAATATGCTGTACCCCGATATTAACTTAAACCCAATATGAATGGCAAGCCTTTTGTTTTTATACAAATTTTCGGACCATTACAACAGCGTCTTCTTTCGGGTTCTGATAATAATCTTTCCGGATATGTCCCTTTGAAAAGTTTAACTTGGAATAAAACTCTATCGCCGAGGCATTCGATTCTCGAACTTCCAGCCATATTTCACCAATTTCAAAGTGCCTGACGGCCTCTATTAGCCCTTCAACCAACCGAATACCGAGTCCGGAACGGCGAAAGTCATGATGCACAGCGATATTGTTGATCTCAACAATATTCAGGTCATCGGTTCTCGATTTCGCCGGTTCTGACCCCACAGGGTAATCCGGATCTCGATTAAAGATTACCCTTGCTAAAATGAAACCGGCAATTCGTTTCGGCCCGGATTGTTCGGCTATTGCAACCAGACAAATGGAATCCTTGCGTGTCAGTTCAATTTCGTAATCCTTTAATGACCAGGCACTTAGAGATGATTCCTTTTCAATTAGTTTAACAACTGAGATATCTTCTCGAGTCATAGCCTGGACGACAACATTTTCCATAATTGGAGTAATTTACGATTTTGAGATCTTAGCGGCAAATTCACGCGAATATATCGGAGTTAATTCACAAGAAAGATCCTTTAGGTCGCTGCCTAAAATGAATTTCATAATTAACCTGGCAGTATTTTCGGACGCTATACTTATAATCAGGGAATCTTTGGCGATTTTTTGATAGGTTTTTCGGTCCGTAATTATTTCATCAAATCTGCGGGAGAAAAGATCCTCTATAGAAACTATTTTTGGCGGCCCGGCATCCGCAAGAACCCCATCATTTCTAACAAATTCTTGTGAGATCAGATCATTTCCGCCAGTTGATAATGCTGCGATACATATAGCGTTTACGGGGTCGGAATCCATAACGATCGACCTTAAGGTTGAAACCCCGATTGTTTGGATCTTAGTTGAAGCCGCAATACCCAATACGGACGCAATTCCCACCCGAATTCCGGTATAGCTCCCTGGACCGACGGAAACCGCTATGCAATCTAGTTCGTTAACCTCAATGTTTGCAGATTTTATGGATTTCTGTAATGTTTCAAGAAGAGTTTCTGATTGCGGAGCGCCGGTTTCTAAAATTCGACTGTCAACTTCAAAACCATTTTGCCATAGGGAAATACTTCCGTCGCCAATTACCGTGTCTATCGCCAGTATTATTTTGGAAGAGTAGCTCATCTTTGTTTAACGCTCCGAAAATATCCGGAAACGATTCCCCGCCACGTTGGAGCGAAACGCATAAAGAAGTTTCCGATTTGGTAGAAAACCCTCGTTCGGGCATCTAAACTTCCCTCCATCGAAATTGTCGAATATATTGGGTTTGGCGGAATTCGTTTTCTTAGTTGCTCTCTGAATTTTTTGCTATCGTGCATTACAGCTGAAAGCGGAGTTATCGGTATGTCTAATTCCCATTGTTTTTCGACCTCTTTCCTAACCCAAAATGGAACTTTTTTTGCCTCTGCTTCAAACGGTAACCCGGAAATATCCAGATCCAGATATAAGTGTGCCAAGCCGATCGTGTAAACTACCCATTTTCTTCGTTTTGCGCTCACAACTCCCAAACATTTATCCCAATCGAAATTATCGGGTCGCGTCGAAACTGCATAATAAACATCCCACAAACGCCCCTTGTTTTCACCGCCGTCAGTTAGCCAATGGACAGCCAGGACCCGTAAATGATCTTCGCGACACAAAACCCTGATCCGGGTTCCATCGATCTCGATCGTTTCGGATCGGGAAAACAATTCTTCCCACGATAACGAATCAAGATGCCGAAATCCTTGATGAAAGTCGATGCTTATTCCCGGGATAGGATTTAAAGCAGCATACTCTTTTGCTTTCCCGAGGACCTCCGGATCAAAACAAAGATCAATATCCACAGACGCACGTCCGACGTCATCCGGATAATATTTCGCCGCTGCAAAACCTTTTATCAGGATCGGCTCAAGCCCGACCACAGAAAAAGCAGCAAACGCCTTGCAGGCCTGATGTTCTTGCAATTTTACTTGCAAAACATTCCAACGCGAATCGTTGTCCAGATTCTCCACAGCTACGTATTTACGTTTTCCTTAAAGTAATTTATAAGGGTTTTAGCAAACCGCGAAACTTCCCCGCGCTTGCTCTTTACAATAATGGCATTGTCAACCACTTTATTCAGAACAGTTAATGAAAATGCGGGATCGTTTCTGATCGGAACGGTGTGAGATATGATCTCCAATACACCCTGTCCTCTAGATAAGATTTCCGGTTTCCATCTGGCGTACTTTTGAAATTCCATCACGAAAACCATTCCTACCGGAATAGCACTCTTTCCGGCAAAGCCGCCAAACGTTTCAACCGGTGTTTCGATCTGTTTCCCGCCGCCGTCCGGAGTACGCATCGAAAGGTCCTTCGCAAATGGATGAACGAGTCCTTCTTCATCCAAAACGGCATACTCATCCGAATAATATGTTGCGCCATTTTTTACCAGTTCAGCGACAAGTGTCGTTTTCCCCTTAAAACTACTGGCCGGGATCATGATCGCTTTTCCATCGATTGCTACGACACCCGAATGAACGAATACATTTCCAACAGCGAATTCTGCGATCGTTATTCGTATCTGACTATCCAATCGGTCGAACATCATGTCCTCTTCGGAATCCGATATTATCGACTCGTCTCCCTTATAGAGACTAAATTTATTCTTCTTCGTCCGTTTGACTATAAATTGATGGTCAGTTTTAGCGTTCTTTTTCAATACCTGAAAATCATTAGGCAGTACACCTTTTAGGCGTTCGAGTAAAACATCGGATTGGCCATTTGTCCCGACCTCAATTCCAACTTTCACTCCGTACGCCTGAACTTTTACAATATTAGTCATATTAAATTCGTCTTCCGTATGTTTTTCAACGATATTAGCTAACCTTAATCCGCTGTTAGTAATGGAAGACGTTATTAAAGTGTTTTCTAGATTATTTCGCAAGATATTCTTCAAGATCTTTGGCGTTAACCGGAGTTGTTCCAACGCGTTCAACAACAATTCCAGCTGCCATATTTGCGAGCGAACATGATGTCTCAAAATCGCTTCCGGTTCCGAGCGCAACCGCCATAGCGGCAATAACTGTATCGCCGGCACCTGTCACGTCATAAACCCGTCTGGCAACCGTCTCGATATTTTTCATTTCCGATCCCTTGCTAAACAGCGACATCCCTCTTTCACCGCGTGTGATCACGAGGCTTTCGAGATCGTAATTCGAGATCAACTTTGCGCCCGTCGCTGCTATGGTTTCTTCATCGGTATTTTCAAGACCAACAGCATCCAGAGCTTCCTTTTGATTTGGAGTTAAAATATTTGCACCGCGATATTTTGCGTAGTCCTTGCCCTTTGGATCCACGATAACCGGGCGCCCAACACGCCTCGCCGCATCGATCACTCCCGAAACGAGGCGTTCGGTGATCATACCTTTTGCATAATCAGAAATAAGAACGATATCCACCCGATCAACCGTGCTGATCACGCTTGCCAATATCTCGTCCTGCAATTCATCTGAAATATCATCCGTGTGTTCCCGGTCAAGTCTTATCACCTGCTGATTATTTGCGATTATTCGCGTTTTGACCGTGGTTGGCCGAAGTGAAGTTACCGTCAAATGATCTGTCGACACACCGATCGTGCTGAGCAGACTTTCCAGCTCCGAACCATCCGTATCTTTTCCTGTTACTCCAAACAATATCGGCGTAGCACCGAGCCCCGCGACGTTTGCGGCAACATTTGCAGCGCCGCCCGCTACGATACTCTTCTTGTTGAGCGCCACGATCGGAACAGGTGCTTCAGGGGAGATCCTATCTACATCGCCCCACCAATACTGGTCGAGCATCACATCACCGAGCACGAGCACTTTTACATCGTTAAATTTATTCAGGATATCCAGCATAACTCAGGCTCGTTAAACATCTGTAAATTCAGTGTCCACTATCTCGCACCAAATATGAGCGATCGCAATATGCGCTTCCTGGATCCTCGAAGTTTTTTCGCCAGGGACGAGCACACATGCATCACAAAGCGCCGCCATTTTCCGACCTTTTTCTGAAGTCAACCCGATAACCTTACAGCCTTTCTTCCTGGCCGCCATTATGGCTTTTATGACATTGGGAGAATTACCGCTCGTGCTGATCGCGATCAAAACATCACCGGCTTGCGCCAATCCTTCGATCTGTCTCGAAAAAACACTTTCAAAGGAATAATCGTTTGAAAGCGCCGTTAGTGCAGAAGTGTCGGTGGTTAGCGCGACGGCGGGCAGCGAAATTCGTTCCGTTTCATAACGTCCTATAAATTCCGCCGCAATATGCTGGGCATCCGCAGCACTTCCACCGTTTCCACAGATCAGTATTTTTTTGCCCGCATTAAAAGCGCCAACAATAATTTCTGCGCAATCTTCGATCGACTTCGTATGATCGGCTGAAAGTTTGTTAAATACTTCAATATGCGCGGTTAATGCATTTTTGATCGATCCCGCTGATTGTTCGGCGGCCGCTTCGGCTTGTTCGCCATTTCCGCCAGAAACGATAAGGTCAATTATCAAACTTGAAGAAACTCCGTCTTTTAACGGTACGGAAAACACCTCACCGCCATTTTCCTTTACAAAATCTGCTCCAACTATTTCTGAAATATCCCAATCCCCTCCTTTTACCAAAACGTCAGGT
>JBGTEI010000609.1:0-17934 GCA_041747875.1 Pyrinomonadaceae bacterium
GAAGGCACGCCAGATGGCGGATGATGCTTATACAAACGATTCAGGAAACAATTCAAATACCGCATATCAGAATGTAAACATCAGCCGTTATAACACGTTGATCGATATCGGCGCCCGTGATCGGCAGGAATGGGTAAGATCGGCATCGCAGGTCGTTGTTAAGCTCGTCGGCGAGATGGAAGAAATGAGGTCCCGAACTATCCAGTTGTCGGCCGCCAACGCCGAAAACACGGATTCAATTACTGCCGTGATTACCGATGAAGGTCTTCTTGATGATTCGGTTCGTGCCCAAAAATTAAAACTTGAGCTTAGAAAAAATAGTTCAGGTATATGGAAGATCGAGTCCGGGCAAAAATCCTGGAGTTGTCAAACCGGTCGCGGTCATCAGGATTTTTCAGCGATTCTTTGCCGGTAGTTTTAACGCGCGGTAGAAAAAAAATATTCCCTTTTTAAGGAAAAAACGATAACATACAGGGAACTTCAAATAAGCAATATAAAGTATTTAGCATTACGGATAAAATTTTTGCCAGCTGGATTTTTCTAATTCATGGATAGTCTTCTGGTTTCGTAGAGTCTGAGTTTTCAGGAACGGAGGTAAATTTTAATGAAGGATATGCTTTATGCAGTTTTAGCGTTGATTAGCGTAGTAGCTGCCGGATTCTTTTTCTACACATACGTAAGTCAAGGGGAAGCCGAGGCAAGTAAATTGCCCTTTTTTGGTGCATTAGCTTGTACATTGGTCGCATTGATCTTGGGCGCGCTTTTCCTTTCGGGGCGGGTTAATAAGACGGAAGAAATTCATATAACAGAATAGTTTTTTCGATCGACCTATAATGTTTTCAAATGCCGGCGAATGACCGTATATAAATCGGTCATTCGGTCTGTCTTTGAAGATTTTGTGTTTTTAGGGAACTGTTCAATGCTGTAGATCGCGGGCAACCGCGCTCTATTTTCGATTGAAACATTCACCCAGGGTATAGCTTCAAAAAGTCTAATTTCACACCTAAGTCTTTTATCCGATAAACCGACTTGATTTGAACAAGAGGAAAGAAATTTCCGGAAACCTCGGGATAGTGCTCTCTCCTAAGTAATAAAGCGTCTTATGACATTCTCAATTGCACTCGTATTCATCGTTGCGATCTTTGCGGTAGTATTATTTGCGACCGAAAAGCTTTCCGTTGACGTTGTTGCGATCGTTGTAATGGCTGTGCTTTTGCTTTCGGGTATTATCACTGCTGATGAAGGCATTGCGGGTTTTAGCAATAAGGCAACTGTTACGGTAGCTGCAATGTTTATCATAAGCGCCGCATTGTTCAAGACGGGGGCCGTAAGTTATCTCGGAAAGATCACCTCTTTAGTATTTAAGAAAGGCTACTGGCTCGGGCTTCTAATGGTGGTCATAAGTGTCGGTTTTTTCTCCGCCTTTATAAACAACACTCCGGTTGTCGCGATCTTCATTCCTATCCTCCTTGCCGTTTCACGTGATATCAAAGTAAGTACATCTAAACTATTGATGCCAATGTCATTTGCGTCGATGTTTGGAGGTGTTTGTACACTTATCGGAACATCTACGAATATTTTGGTCAGCTCGATCGCTGAGGAGTCCGGGCTAGAAGCTTTTTCAATGTTCGAGTTTGCGCCGCTTGGCTTGATACTGTTTGCGATCGGGATGCTTTATATGTTTTTGGTTGGGATCCGTTTGATCCCGGAGCGGCGTGCGGAAGGCGATCTGATAGAAAGTTTCAATTTGCAGGAATACATCACGGAAATTGTGCTTTTGGAAAATGCACCGTCCGTCGGAAAAGCGATCAAGGATGCGCCGATCGCAAAGGGAATTGAGATAACGATCATTGAAGTTCATCGCGGAGGAGAGCAATTTTCGGTTCCATCACCCGATATGATCCTGCGTGAGGGAGACGTGCTTCGTGTTCAGTGTGATCTTGCGAAATTTAAGAAAATGCAGGAGCAGGAAGGTATCTTATTCAAATCCCAATTCAAGTGGCGCGATGAAGATGTGGAGTCTGAAGACACAAGATTGGTCGAAGCAGTCGTCGCCCTTGATTCATATTTTATAAATAAATCGCTAAAAGAACTGAGTTTTCGCGAAGAATTCGGCGCGAGTGTTTTAGCCTTGAGGCACCGCGGTAAATTGATGCGCGAGACACTTGCTGAAGCAAAATTGAACGCCGGAGATGCTCTGCTGCTTGAGGTCAAGAAAGATCGGTTAAATCAGCTTCGTCATAATCCTTCGTTTGTGATCATTTCGGAGATTGAACAGGAACATTTCCGCAAGAGAAAACTGATCCCAGCGATCGTGATCGTGCTCGGTGTTGTTTTAACTGCGACGTTTGCAATACTCCCGATCGTGGTCAGCGCGATCGTTGGTTCCCTCCTGCTGGTTTTGGTCGGCTGTATCACGATGGAAGAGGCGTATAAGGCGATCGAGTGGCGAATAATATTTCTTCTCGCGGGCGTTTTGACCCTTGGCGTCGCACTTGAAAAAAGCGGCGCTGCGGAGCTTGTCTCTTCATTGATCGTTGATAGCGTTGGTGCCGGGGGCGGGGCGGTAGCGCTCGTGTCCGCATTCTTTTTGATAACATCACTCCTGACCGGCGTGATGTCTAACAATGCGACCGCGGCATTGCTTGCTCCGATCGCGATCGCCACTGCGCATACGCTTCACGTGAATCCCCGGCCATTCTTAATTGCCGTGACGGTGGCTGCTTCAGCGAGTTTTATGACGCCTGTCGGATATCAAACGAATACGCTTATCTATGGTCCCGGACAATATAAATTTGCTGATTTCTTAAAGGTTGGTACGCCGCTCAATATAATAGTTTGGATAGCTGCGACAATTCTAATACCCTATTTCTGGAGTTTTGACTTACCCGTAAAATAGCGATTTACTTTGCAAACATTTCCTGAAGGGTCTCGAAGACGGATGCCTGGGTCCGTTTTTCCAGTTTGCCGATGTGTTTTACGAGCCTCGCCTTTTCTACTGTCCGTAATTGATCAAGTACGATCGTTCTTTTCTTCTCTAAGAACTCAAAAGGAATTCTTGTCGGGTATTTTTGATCTGTCGATGAAACGGGAGCAATTATTGCTGTCGAGATATGGCGGTTCATTTCGTCAGGTGAAATTACAACACACGGACGTGTATTTTTAGCGTCGTCCGATATTTCCGTGTCGAGATTCAGAAGGTATATATCAAACCGCTTTACCATCGCCATTTCTCCTTTTCAAAAGATGTTACAGCTTCGGTATTTTCGACAATCATTTCGTCTTCATCGTTATCCGACATCGTTTTAAACGCACTTTCCCAGTTCAGACGCGGAGTTTTGGAAGGTTTTATGAGAAGTCCTTCAGCGCGGATCTCGAGTTCTACATCTCCGCCGAGATTACATTCCTCAAGCAAAGCTTTTGGAATACGAAGTCCCTTTGAATTTCCAATTTTTACGATTTGAGTTTTCATACAAAAACAGTGTAAATACATCGTAATTACACTGTCAATAATAGATACCGTATTTTATAGCTAATTTAAATTTCCTGGTCAGGTTTTAACCAGACAACAGCATCCCCAATAAAAACTTTCCCACTGTCCAGAACCCCGCCAAAGGCGCCGCCATTCCAGTTTGGCAGTAAAGCGTTTTTCAATCCCGGATGTTTTTGATCCATTAGTCTGCAAGGTTTAGTTTCACCTAGGATTTTTACACGACAGTTGCCGATCAGCAATATCTTTCCTTTTGATTCCTTCAGTTTAATTCCGCGCAACAATAAATTCGCTCTTCGCGTTTCATGTGGCAGATCGCTGCTCAATTCGTTCATCACTGCCTCCCAAACTTCCTCTTCGATCATAGTTATCTGCCGTCGGCTGCCAAAACTTATGTCTTCGATCATTCCTTTTTCTGCCTGAAAGTTCGCTGAATCGAACGGACTCATAACGCCGCCCCATTCCTTTCTGCCCCAAACTCCAAGCAGTATTCCGTTGCTCATAATTACAGTTTCATTGCACTTCGATCTTTTCCAAACCGTTCATAAACGGCTTAAGAATTTCCGGGATCAAAATGCTCCCGTCTTCCTGCTGGTAGTTTTCGAGGATCGCGATCCAAGTTCTACCAACCGCAAGGCCTGAACCATTCAATGTATGCACAAACTCGGGCTTTGCTCCGCCTGCACGCCTGAAGCGAAGATTCATACGGCGTGCCTGAAAATCTCCAAAATTTGAACAACTCGAGATCTCGCGGTATGTTTCCTGCGATGGAAGCCACACTTCCAGATCGTATGTCTTATGTGCTCCAAAACCGAGATCGCCGGTCGAAAGGATCACTTTTCGATAAGGCAATTCGAGCATTTGAAGTATCTTTTCCGCATCGGCGGTTAATTTCTCATGTTCTTCGACGGAACTTTCCGGGAGGCAATACTTTACAAGCTCTACCTTTTCAAACTGGTGTTGGCGAATCAATCCGCGCGTATCACGACCGTAGCTTCCGGCTTCAGAACGGAAACATGGTGTATAGGCTGTAAACTTAACGGGCAGATCCTTCGCTTCGAGAATTTCCCCGGCATAATAGTTTGTAACCGGAACTTCAGCGGTTGGGATCAAATAAAAATTTCGGTCGTCGTCGATTTTGAACAGATCTTCCTCAAATTTTGGCAGCTGAGAAGTTCCAAACAATGCTTTTTCATTGACGATAAATGGTGGTAGCGTCTCGGTATAACCATTCTGCCGGGTGTGAACGTCGAGCATGAAATTGACCAACGCACGTTCTAAACGCGCACCTGCACCATTTAAGATCGCAAATCTCGAACCGGCGATCTTTGTCGCGCGTTCGAGATCCAGGATGCCAAGATTCTCGCCGAGATCGACGTGATCTTTTACCTCGAAATCAAACTCCCGCGCGTCTCCCCAGCGGCTGACCTCTTTATTATCAGATTCATCCGTTCCTTCAGGTACATCATCCGCCGGAATATTTGGTAATCCGGCAAGGAGCTCGTCCATTCTCGTTTCAACTTCAGTCCGCTTATGTTCGAGTTCGTGCTGTTTGTCTTTTAAGCCTGCAACTTCAGATTTTTTTGCCTCGGCTTCTTCACGTTTGCCCGCTTGCATGAGAGCACCGATCTCTTTGCTTGAAGAATTCCGCTCTTGATTAATTTGATCAGATTCAGCGATAACTTCACGTCTCGTTTGATCAAGTGTGACGAAGGTGTCGAGCGCGTCCGTGACAAAATGCCGCTTTTCAAAAGCGCGTTTTACGGTTTCCAAATTCTCTCTTACAAAATGTAGGTCTAGCATAACTATTGTTCAATGTTTGTTTATAAAAATCTTTTCGCCTAGAATTCTTAGGTTAAACGTGTCAACAAAAACTGAATTTAACAAACTTACTATGACAAAGAAAATTCGCAAAGCAGTTTTTCCCGCAGCCGGACTCGGCACAAGATTTCTTCCGGCAACAAAAGCTTCGCCGAAGGAAATGCTGCCGCTTGTCGATAAACCGTTGATCCAGTATTCGGTTGAAGAAGCGGTAAGATCGGGTATCGAATCGATCTTGATCGTGACGGGCCGTGAAAAAGCACCGATCGAAAATCATTTTGATATTTCATTTGAGCTTGAACACCTTCTGAAAGAAAAGAATAAGCAAGAAATGTTTGAAATGGTTCGCGCGATCTCTTATCTTGCAAAAATTTCGTATACGCGACAGAGGCAATCGCTAGGGCTTGGCCACGCAATTTATCAGGCACGTGATTTTGCGGAGAATGAAGCTTTTGCGGTTTTATTGGCTGACGATATCGTGGACTCAGAAAAGCCGGCGCTCAAGCAGATGATCGAAGTTTACGAAAAATATCAGGCTCCGATCCTTGCGACAATGCAGGTTGAAGGTGAGGCGATATCGCGATTTGGTGTAATTGAAACTGAAGGTACGGAAGACCCACATGTGTTTAAGGTTTGCGATATGGTTGAAAAACCTGCGTACGAAGATGCTCCGTCAGATCTCGCGATCATCGGAAGATATATTCTCACGCCCGATGTCTTTGACGCTATTAAACGAACAGAAAAAGGTGCCGGCGGCGAAATACAAATTACTGATGCAATGCGTTTGATGCTAAAAGAAGGGAAGCCTTTTTACGCCGTAAAACTTGAGGGAACACGGCACGATGCAGGCAACAAACTTGGATTTTTAAAAGCGACAGTAGAATTTGCTTTAAAGCGTGAAGACCTTGGAAAGGATTTTAGAGAATATTTAAGGGAGCTCGATCTTGGTTAAAACGACCTTGGACGAAAGCGATTCTTGAGTAAATTTGAATCCTGGTGGCGCGGTTATTCGCTAATTCATATGTCCACTTCAAACCAGATAGTTTTGTGCGAGTTTTTCAAACTCATCAACTTGTTTTTCTATCCATTCAGCATCTTCTTCCATTTCATTCGCCATAATTTCCGCGACCATCTTCGAAATACCAATTGCGGCTCTTGTGTCCAAAAATAGAATTCTTGTTCGCCGTGCCAAAACGTCTTCGACCGTTTGTGCCATTTCAGCTCTAACCGCGTAAACTATGTCTGCCTTGCGGTACGGCAGATCTTTATGAAGTTTTTTGCCAAAATTCGGATCTTCTTTTACTATTTCTTCAATATCTTTCTCAAGATCAACATTAAGTGTGAGCGATTCTGTTGTACAAATTGCTTTTTCCAATCCCGCTAATTTGATGGCATTATTTACTGCGTCTTCCGCCATATGGCGATAGGTGGTCCATTTTCCACCGGTAATGGTTAGTAAATTTGATCCGTCGATTTCAATCGTGTGATCACGTGAAAGCGAGGCGGTGTTTGTGGTCGAGGAACTTTTTACGAGCGGTCGGATTCCGACAAAAACGCTCAGTATATCTTCGCGTTTTGGCGGATTGGAAAGATACTTGTTGCAGGTTTCAAGTGTAAACCCGATCTCACTTTCAAATGGAGCGGGTTCGAGAGCGGCGCTTTTTATTGGTGTATCTGTTGTTCCAACAAGCGTTTTACCGTTCCACGGAATTGCAAACAGGACCCGACCGTCAGACGTTTTCGGTATCATTATCGCGTCGCCGCCCGGAAGGAAAGACGAGTCAAACACAAGATGAACTCCCTGGCTGTGAGTTACTATGTCTTCGGAATTATTATTCGACAAGTTTCGGACGTCATCTGTAAACGCGCCTGTCGCGTTGATCACAGCTTTTCCTTTTATCTCGAATGTTTCCCCTGAATCGGCGCACTTAAAACTAACACCGTCGATCATTCCTGCGGGATCCTTAGAAAAACCAAAAACCTTTGCATAGTTAAGAATAGTTGCGCCTCGTTGAACGGCAGCATTCATCAGTTCGATGAGCAAACGGGAATCGTCAAATTGTCCGTCGAAATATACTACTCCGCCTGAAAGACCTTCGCCATTAATATGCGGAATTCGATCAATAGTTCTTTCTTTCGAGAGGATCTTTGATCTGCCGAAACTATACTTACCCGAGAGGAGGTCATAAATTTTTAGTCCGAATCCGTAATAAATTTTTTGCCATGCGCTGTAGCAGGGAATGATAAATGCTTGAGTTCTCACTAAATGAGGCGCATTTTTCTTAAGAATTCCGCGTTCCTTCAGCGCCTCTCGGACAAGAGATATATTTCCCTGTTCGAGGTATCTGACGCCGCCGTGAACGAGTTTTGTAGAACGGCTCGAAGTTCCTTTTCCGAAATCGTGCTGTTCGAGAAGCAAAACGTCAAAACCGCGCGAAGAGGCATCAACCGCGCAGCCTGCACCTGTCGCCCCTCCGCCAATAATTACCATGTCGTAAGGTGTCTTGCGCGCGCGAACGCGGGTTAGCATTTCTTCCCTGTTCATAATCGAGAAAAAAATAGAACGCAGATGACCGGAAACGAGCAATTCACGGATTTCGTAAAACCAAAATCTGCGAAGATCTGCCCTATTCGCGCTATCCGCGTTCTATTCGATTTTCAAACTTAAGGCGACCAGCCTGTTCTAACGTTCGCCGCGAGCCATTTCGGTTTCAGTTTCGAGACTAACTACTAATTTTCTTGATGTTGGCTGATCGAGTGTTTCGATCCAACGAATCGATTCATCGAGGATCCGATGCTGATGTTGTTTCCAATTCGGTTTTCCGGCGACAGAGCCTAGCTCGCCGTCGTAGTAAGCCGTTCGCGGCGCTCTTACGCGGTCTGTTACGCTTCGATCGACCGAAAGCAGCATCGTCGGTATTCCTCTCTGTTCGATCTCACGGGCGACGATACCAAGAGTTTGGTGACACAACCGCGTCGCAGGAATTAGAAGCGCGGCCTGAGCCTGATAGTGTTCGACACGTGACGCGATATTCGGAGCAGTATCTTCGGCAACAAGTGCGGCATTTGGAATATAACCTGCGATGCTCCACCAAACGTGATTGAGTCTTCCGATGACGGCGTTATCCTCATATTCCAAAAGGCGATCGATCGGGATCTGCGAATTAAGATCTTCCATCACTGCCGCCGGATCATAACCGCGGGCGGAAAATTTTAGATCTGTCGCTTCTACCTCAATAGGAATCTCTTTAAAACTTGGATCGCCATCGCGACTTTCAACGTCAAAACCGTCAGTACCATCAATATAAGCACCGGCGGATGAGATCAGAGCCAAATTGAGCAATGGCAATGATCTTCTCGCGGGCGCAAACGGTGAATATGTATTTTCTACAAAAGGATAGGTTTCCAGATCTTCGTTTCCATTCCACCGGCCAAAACGATTCTTAAATTCGTCTAATTTTTCGATCAGTTCCATATACGTTACATTTTAAGTTCATCGGGAAACTCAAAATCCGGAAGAACATCGGATTTAGAGGATTTTCCCCCATGAGTATTTGTTCGAGAAATAATAAAAAATACGAGAAGTGCAGCCGCCATTGCTGTCAACAGCGCCCAAATTGAGTATTGATGCCACGTATCAAATTGGAGCTTTAATGGATCAGTCGCAGCTAGCTGGTCGATCGGCTTGCCGATCATATATCGCAATTGATTAAGATAAAATCCAATAATAAGCTGACCCGCTCCGCACGCACCCGCGACGGCTAGCAGCAGAAGCCTTTGGATCCATACCCAAAATTGTCTTGTTTCGCTGCGCGGAATAAAAGAGCTCAGAAGGAGTAAAACACCAATTATCAATCCCGCAAAATTAACTATGGTTAAAGTCCGGTTTACGATCCCGCCCGCCAATTCTCTGGAGGGTAAAACGCTAAACGCACTCGGCGCCACGGCTAAGCTAAAAAAACATGCGGCGCCAAGCCAAAGGGCGATAACAAGTAATTCGAATTTTGCGATAAATTTCATCTAATAAATTCCTTAAAAATCGGGAATGGATATTATGGAATGTTTTACTGAAAAGGGCAAAAAGAAACTAACTCAACGCCACATTATAAATAAATTTAACCAAATTTTTGGGCTTGGAAACAAATCGCTTGATTTCATAAGTGAAATTATTGCATAATAAGTACGTTAAACAGTGTTGTGCGTCCTGTACCGCTGTTTTAGACAAGCCTCAAACCCCAAGCTCGCTCGAAAACTTCTCTCCTACGAATCTTGTATTAAGTGGAAAAGACCAGCAAAAATAGCATATTAACATCGATATTCCACGCTGCCTTAATCGCGGTATTCGTTTCGGCGATCATTGGATTTGGGAGCGGGATATTTTCGGTGTTTATAGATCTTGCCGAGCCAAAGGATGCCGTATTCGCGGGTTGGAAGGCAATTCCGCTTATCGGTTTCGGCGTTGCGTACGGAATAGTCGCGGAAAAATTGGATTTTAAATCTCTTCTTACGATAACTACGGCCGCCGTTTTGTTTTGGTACTGTGTTTCAGTTTTTGCAAATGCGGTTTTTCAGACCGATCTGTTGTTTCTTCCAATCTTAATGATCTCGGTTCTTGGACTGGTCGGGATGCAGTTGAAAAAATACCGTGAAATGGATTCGAGACTGACCGAGAAGCTTGCACTACTTAGTACGAGCAGGCATTTAATGGAAGGAAATAGCCCCGAAGCCCGGGTTGAAAGTGCACTGATCCTTCTTCGAACAGTCCTTCCGCTTTCCGAAGTAATAATATTTCAATCTGAGAAAGACGGTGATCTAAATCCGGTAGGTCGCACGAGAGACGGCAGCGATAATGATTCTCTAAGCTCACGGCAGGACTCGTGGCGAAAAAATGTTGAGATGTGCGAAAGGGCGTTAAAAACCCGCCACATCGTTATAGAAACAGATGATCAAAATCCGGGATCAGCAAAGATAGCAATGCCTTTGATAAATGAAAACTCCGTCGTAGGCGGATTGTTCGTAGATATTAAAGAGAATTATGAAAGTGATGACCGATATCTTCTGGAAGCCTTTAGCGAACAACTGGCAAGGAATTTTCACAGAAAAAAACTCAGGGGCCAAAGCGAAGACGAAATCTCTTCGGTCAATTTTCTTTCAACCAGATCTCAGGAGCACCGCCTGAATATAGTTGATCAGGTTAACGGTCTGATCAAGGAACAGTCGTTTGGAGTAGTTGCAACAGCTTATGTCAAAGAGGCTCATGCGATCGCCTACCTTGACGGCACGATCGCGTATGCAAACAGGCAGATGCGGCATCTGGCGAAACTCGATACGCGGGAGATGCAGGAGATCAATCTGTTTGATCTTTTAGACCGTTTTAAGACCGATATCTTTAACGAACCGAGTATGGCGATCCGACGGGTTTTGCAAACCGGAAGTTCGTTTCAGAGTGAACTAATATTTTCGGAGGATGAGGTCACGCTCGACATCGAGATCACACTCGTGAAAATTGCCGGCGATATCGAAAATGTTCACGACACCGAGATCCAAAAGAAGCCCGCCTGTTTCCTTATTACCTTGCGGGATATAACGATGCGAAAGGAAAATGAGAAGCTCCGGTCAGATCTTGTAAACCTTATGGCGCATGAACTTCGAACGCCGATCACAAGTATTCAGGGCTTTGCCGAAATGCTGACCCTTGACGAGGGTTTTTCGGAAGAGTCGCGGGAGTATTTATCGATTATTTCGAATGAATCTTTACGCGCCGCCAATCTGCTGTCAAACTTTCTATCGGTTTCTAATCTACAACAGACTGACAAACAGGAATTTCAAAAATCGCCGGTTGAGGTCAACAAAGTTGTTGAAGACGTTGTCGATAACATGACCGATATCGCAAAGAAAAAGCGAATTCGCCTTGTCGAACGAAATAATCGTCACATTCCCCCAATCGCAGCGGATCGCGGTCTCCTTACAAAAGCTATCTCGCTTTTGGTGGATAATGCGGTTAAATATAGTCCTGAAAGAAGTTCCGTGATAATTTCTACGATCCTCGAATCGGATTTTCTTCGGGTTGAGGTTGAAGATCGCGGATATGGAATACCGGCCGCCGAACAGGAAAAGGTCTGGAACAAATTTTATCGTGTTGCGCGGGACGGTCAGGATAAGGAAGAAGAATCGACCGGTTTGGGCTTGTCGATCGTAAAAGAGATAATTGAAAGACATTCCGGAACCGTTGGTGTCGAATCCGAGGTGGGACGCGGTTCAAAGTTCAGCTTTCGAATTCCGCGCCTCTGATAAAACCATAAAACAGACGAACTTTTTTAAGACGAGTTTTCTCGTCTTTTTTTTGTTTAAGAACTACGATATAAATTCTAGCCGAGGTCTGATTTATGGAAGATATTAAAGAATATAATAGTAAAGCCTGGGATTCTGAGGTATTGGGTGGCGAAAATATCTGGACGCAGCCCGTCTCTAGCGAGGAGATCGCGCTCGCGCGAAACGGAGAATTTTCGATTGTCTTGACTCCAAATATTCCGGTCCCGAGAGACTGGTTTCCTGCAGATCTAAATGGCGTCGATATTCTTTGTTTGGCATCCGGCGGCGGGCAACAAGTTCCGGTCTTGTCAGCTCTTGGGGCAAATGTAACATCATTTGACAATTCGGCTGAGCAGCTCAATCAGGACAAATTTGTTGCAGAAAGAGATGGTCTGGAAATCAAACTGGAAAAGGGTGACGCTGCTGATCTTTCGCGATTTGCCGATGAAAGTTTTGATCTGATTTTTCATCCTTGCTCAAATTGCTTTATGCCCAAAATTCAGCCGGTTTGGAATGAAGCTCATCGTGTCCTGCGGAAAAACGGAACGCTGCTTTCAGGCTTTCACAATGGATTTCTGTTTATATTTGATCGCACATTGGATGAAGAAGAGGGAATTCTCAAGGCGAAATATTCGCTTCCGTACTCGGATATTACAGATCTTTCCGAAGAAGAACGTGCCAAATATGTCGATAATAATGAAGCACTCGAATTCGGACACACGCTCGATCAACAGATCGGCGGACAGATAAAAGCGGGCTTTTCGATAAACGGGTTTTTTGAGGATTATTGGAACGACGAAGCAACGGCTCTAAATAAATACTGCGCTACGTTTATCGCAACTAAAGCCGTAAAATAAAAAATATCATCGTGATATCGACCTTAAAACTGCGCACCGTATTTTACCAAAATTGATGGCGACAATTACCGATCTGATCAATAACGCGACGGACAACTTAGCGGCGCGCGAAATTCCGGAGCCCCGCCGCGAAGCGAGTTTATTGATGGGGCTCGCGCTTGGCAAAGACAGGGCATATATAATTGCCAATAATAATTATGAGTTGACTTCTCCTGAAGAAAAAACCTTCTTCCGATACGTCGAAAGGCGCTCTAAAAGAGAACCATATCAACATATTTCCGGGGTTCAAGAATTCTGGAAACTTGAATTTATCGTCTCTCCCGATGTTTTGATCCCGCGACCTGAAACCGAAATGATCGTTGAAGAAGCATTACAACTGTTCAGGGAAGGTGACCCCCTCGAATTTTTTGAGGTCGGAATTGGATCCGGTTGTATTTCGATCTCGATCCTCGATGAGTTGAAATCGGCGAACGCCCATGGTGTAGATATTTCCGGGGCTGCCTTGCGGCTTGCGTCAAGAAACGCCGATAAACATAGTGTGTCCGATCGACTTAAACTTGGAATATCAGACGTTTTCGAAAATGTCGGCGATTATAAGTATGACCTGATAGTTTCCAACCCTCCGTATATCCCGAAACGCGAGATAGCGAACCTCCAGACCGAGGTCCGGGATTTTGATCCGGTGAGCGCCTTAACAGATGGCACGAATGGGCTGACGATCATCGAAAGGATCATTAATTCATCGCCGAATTATTTAAGACCGGCCGGATATTTATTGATGGAAATTGGCTTTGGTCAGTCAAAGGCTGTTCAAAAAATGTTTGATCGCGAAATTTGGGAAAAGATCGAGTTCGCGTTGGATTTCCAGGGAATTCCCAGAATGGTTAAAGCCTGCGTAAAGGAATAAGGTTTTATCCACCCAAAAATCATTTTGATTGCCGTAAGATACGCTAATCTGCTATATTCAAATAACAAAATTATAAAAAATGGTTTAATGATTTTTTATTGATCAGGAGAATATTATGGAATACGAATACGAAAGAGAAGATGCAAATGCAACCACAAAATTGACCTATTTGCTTATTGGCGGAGGAATCGGTGCGGTTTTAGCGCTTTTATTCGCGCCTAAATCCGGACAGGAATTAAGAGAAGATATTGCGGATGTGACACGGAAAGGAATCGAAAAAGGCAAAGAGACTGCCGGCCATCTGCAGGAAACCGCAGGTGAGTACTACGAAGTGACCCGCGAACGAGCCGGTGAATTATACGAAACAGCACAGGAGCGTGCAGGAGAATTGACTGAAAAGGCGAAAGCCGCTGCTGCACAGAGTGCAAATCCTTTTTCTGCGGCAATAGACGCGGGTAAAAAAGCTTATATCGACGAAAAGCGTAAGAACGAATCGAAATCGATCAGTGAAGGACGCCCATCATACCCGGTAAAAAAAGATGCGAACGACGCAGCCGCTGATAATAACGACGAAGACAAGAAGAAGTAACTTATGAATGCAAATGAGCCACAATTTTGGATGATGATCTCGTCGATGATTATCGCGATCTGTTTTATCGTGATGGCTGTATCACTTATAGCGATTGCGATAGTTGTTCGCAAGGTTGTTGCTACAGTTAATCGATTGGAAAGCCAAATACAGCCTTTGATCTCGCGCGTCAATCAGATCGGCGAGCAGGGGCAGGAAGTAGCGATTCAATTTAATGAGCTTTCCGGGCATCTTACGGTCGCTTCGAAAAACCTTGCTGACTCGACCGGCTTGATCAAGGAAGAGGTCACTGAGCTGAAACAGCTTGTCGGTCAAACGGCGCTTGTTGCTAAAAACAAGGTAGATCTGGTTAACGAAACAATTGACAGAACGCAATTGCAGGTTACAACGACGGCTGATTTTATTCAGGCAAAGGTTGTTGAGCCGGCTTCTGAAATTGCAGCGATCATGGCCGGAGTTCGAAAGGGTTTAGAAGTTTTATTTGCACCGTCGCCGAAAAGGATCGATCGTGTATATCATGAAGATGAGATGTTTATCGGTTAGTTTTTCTCATACTTTCGAAAAAGATCGGGCGATTTAATTATCGCCCTTTTTTGTTTTTGTAAACAGTACATTGATATGAAATATATTCTGGCGTTTGATCAAGGGACGACCTCAAGCCGGTCAATTATTTTTGATCATTCAAGCAACATAATATCCATTGCACAAAAGGAATTTAGACAGATTTTCCCGCATGGAGGTTGGGTTGAGCACGACCCAAAGGAAATCTGGGAGTCGCAAAGGGATACTGCGATAGAGGCGCTTGAAAAAGCTAAATTAACCGCAAATGAAGTTGCGGCGATCGGAATAACAAATCAGCGTGAGACGACCGTGGTTTGGGATCGCAAAACGGGAATTCCGATCTATAATGCGATCGTTTGGCAGGACAGAAGAACATCGAGATTCTGTGATTCGATCAGAGCGAAAGATGGTGATCTGATCCGGGCTAAAACCGGATTAGAAGTTGATGCATATTTTTCGGCGAGTAAAATAAATTGGTTGTTGGACAACATTGCCGGCGCCAGAGAACTTGCCGAAAATGGAGAATTGTGTTTTGGAACGGTTGATTCATGGCTCGTATGGAAACTAACCGGCGGCAAATTACATGTGACAGATGTTTCAAACGCTTCGCGAACGATGCTTTTTAATATTCACGAACTCTGTTGGGACGAACAGCTTCTTGAGATTTTTGATATTCCGAAATCGCTTTTGCCCGAAGTTAAAACGTCGTCGGAGATCGTTGGTGAAGTTTCCCAGCCCTCTGAATTAAACGGTATAAGCATTGCCGGAATTATCGGTGATCAGCAGGCCGCACTTTTTGGCCAGCTTTGTTTAAAACCCGGCGCAACCAAAAACACCTACGGCACAGGTTGCTTTATGCTTCAAAACACCGGCAAAAATGTTATCGAATCGAAAAATCGATTACTTACAACGATCGCCTGGAAAATCGGAGAGCGGACTGAATATGCGCTCGAGGGAAGTGTATTTATCGGCGGCGCAGTAGTGCAGTGGCTGCGCGATTCGCTTGAGATAATCAAAAGTTCCGACGAAATTGAAGCGCTGGCTAATTCAGTCGAGGACAATGGCGGGGTCTACTTTGTTCCGGCATTTGCCGGGCTTGGTACGCCATATTGGGATCAGGATGCACGCGGAATGATGATCGGTCTGACCCGCGGGACGAAAAAAGCTCACATCGCACGCGCGGCCATCGAATCGATCGCATTCCAGACGGCGGAACTTTTGGATGCGATGCAGATGGATTCCGGGGTGCGTCTGTCAGAACTGAAAGTTGACGGAGGAGCTGCAAAGAATAACCTGCTGCTTCAGTTTCAGGCGGATATTTTACAGATACCTGTTGTCAGATCAGAGGTTACGGAAACGACCGCGCTGGGGGCAGCGTATCTCGCCGGTTTGGCAGTTGGGTATTGGGATGATAAAAACGAACTGTTTGAGCATTGGAAAGAAGATAAACGAGTTAATTCGTCGATTACAGCCGAGAGTGCCGCCGAATTTCGTGAAAGGTGGAATCGAGCGGTCGATCGGACATTATTGTGGGAAGCAAAATAGGAAATACTTATGAATAAAGGTGAAATGGAGGTACCGAAGATAAAGGATTTCCGACCGTTTCTCCCTTCGGGTGTAAATTGATATGAAGAATCAAAAAACTTTTATTTGGATTTAGGCTTTACAATTCTCTCGACGAGTGCTGAAGGTACGGAGTTTGATACAGGCTTTGGGAGCAGGTTTTTATTATCTTCAAACGAAAATAAAAGTCTGGCGGAAAACCTGATGCTCCAAATTTGTGTCGAAAGTGCAGATGATTGGTACCGGTATCTTAAAGCAAAAAAGCTGGAAGAAAAGTATCCAACCGTAACGATCTCTGAGCCGAGTGTTCAGCTTTGGGGTTGGAAAATAACTTATGTTCATGATCACAGGTGTACTACTCCACTTCGCTGAACCCGACATTGAAGAAAGTAGCATGTATTTCGATAATGCGGACTGGTTAAATCAATAGCTTTTTGCGGGGATTTTAAGTCAAGAAAAAGGAGCATTTTACTGCTCCTTTTTTCGCGGATAAATACGTTAGTTTTCCTGATTCTCGCTTTGAGTTTTGCTTTTTTCGGCCTCGGTTGAAACTGAAGGCAGCGGTAATCCCACTGCATCAGTTTTGCTTTCCGGATCATCTTCCTCAATCAAGTCGTTTTCCGAATCGGCTACGATCATTTTGCCGGATTCTTTCGAAAATATTAGTTTTTCATCCTCGTCGTCAAAGTCCACCAAGACGAAATCGCCCGTTTCAAGCTGCTGGGTAGCGACCAAATTCGACAAAGGATAAACCAGAAATCGCTCGATAGATCGTTTCAAGTGGCGTGCTCCGTATTTAAGATCGATCCCTTCCTGGAGCAAATATTCTTTCGCACCATCGGTACATTCAAACACAAATTTCGTGCCCGCCGAATCGGTAATTCTGTCTTGAACCGCAGCCAATTCGATCTCCAGAATTTTTCTTAAATGATGTTCTTTCAGGCTTCTGAACACCACGACCTTGTCGATCCGGTTCATAAACTCCGGCGAAAATTTTCTCTTCGCCGCTTCAAGCGCGGTTCGATAGATCTTTGTATCTATCTCGTCATCATCCGGGTTTGCGTTTGGCTTAGTCGGCGCAAAACCGATCCCGCCTGATATCATATCGGACATTTCCCGGGCACCCAGATTTGACGTCATTATCACGATCGTATTCGAAAAATCTACGTTCCGATTATCACCGAGTGTTAATGTAGCCTTATCAAGAATTCCTAAAAGTAGCTGCCACAAGGAATCGGACGCTTTTTCTATTTCGTCAAAAAGGACAAATGTTAATTTTGTGTCATCAGTATGACTTTTATCGAGGTTTTCCTGCGTCAGCATCGGAGACGTTTCGCGGTGGCCAAGATAACCCGGCGGTGACCCGATCAATTTTGCGATTTCATGCGAATGTTGAAATTCAGCACAGTCTATTTTTACGACGGCACGTTCATCGTCAAATAGAACGCCTGCGGCGGCTTCTACGACGCGAGTTTTTCCCGACCCGGTTGGACCCAAAAAGAGCAAAGTGCCGAGCGGTCTCGACGGATTCTGCATTCCCGCAAGATAGATTTGATATAGACCGCTCATTCTTCGCACGGCGCGTTCCTGCCCGACGATCAAAGAGGAAATTCGAGTTTCGAAATCCTCAGCGCGCGGGCTCTTTTGATCTGGATTTAAGAGAATTTTCTTTGTATCTTTTTTCTTTTTAGGCACGTCGTTTTTCATTTAGTTTCTCCACGTCGACAAATTCGGATCGGGGGTTTCCTATCTCATAGACGATTTGTAAATACTAACTTTGCCATAGACTTGCGGCAAAGCGTTACTTGTAGTGATGATTTCAAAAGAATTTTAG
>JBGTEI010000610.1:0-6462 GCA_041747875.1 Pyrinomonadaceae bacterium
GAGATAACTTTGATGATTCGGGCAGATCAGGAACGGGGCGTCAAGATTTTCAATATTTTCAATTCCCTTGACCTCCATACGAAGGAAGATCCTGCAAAAAAGGTTAACCGCTTTTAGGAATATAAAAGCAAAAACAGTAAAAAACGGACGCTTTTTTAGTACGCTTTTCAATTCCGGTAGATCATTCCCGCTTTCTTTTACGATCTTATGCCAATTGAAATCCGATGAGATCTCGCCCTCAAATCCTTCGGAGTTGCCGGTTTTTTGAACTAACCTTATCAATTCGCCAACGGAAAATGCTTTTGTCGCTTCTTCCGGATCAAATTCAAAATTGAACGATTGTTCAAGACTTGCAAGTATTTCCGCCCGCGCAAGTGAATCCAGCCTGAGATCGATCTCTAAATTCATACCCGGATGAATTTCACCGATATCGCTCTTCTGCTGCGCGATCGCCGATGCAAGCGCCTGTCCGGCTTTTGATTCGATCAGGTTCTTATCGTCGTCGGTAAAATTCCATGTCTTGGCAGCGGGAAGATCGCTCTCTGAAATCCCGTTTTCCTGAATTTCTTTGAGGAGTTCAAATCGTTTTATCTTTCGTGTGGCCGTGCGGGGAATTGGTTCTGAACGGACAATATAATCTCTTACGCGTTGATATTCCGGAAGTTCGCGCCCGAGGTTATCGAGGTCAAACCTGATCGCTTCGCGCGAATTCGCGATATTGTTAATTCGCATGTACTCAAAATCGGGTACGACTACCCCGACAAGTTTTTCTGCTCCCTTATGTCCGGCAGACTTATCTTCAACGCCCAGCACACACATTTCTTCAACTAGCGCTGATTTTGAATAATGAACTTCGAGGTCTTCGGGATGAACATTCTTTCCGGACGGTAGAACAATGACGTCTTTTGCACGCCCGACAATGTAAAGATTTCCGTCGGTATCAAATTTTCCAAGGTCGCCGGAACGAAACCACCCTTCATCTGTAAATGCCGCCTCCGTCGCTTCAGGGTTTTTGTAGTAACCCTGAAAAACCATCGAACCGCGGATCAATACTTCGCCTACACCTTTTTCATTTATCTGATCAAGTTTTACTTCGGCCCCGAGCATCGGTTTTCCGACCGATCCGACACGATTATCATCCGCGTAGGTTGCGGTCGCAGCGCCGCTAGTTTCACTCAATCCGTACCCTTGAATGATATTGAATCCAAGCCGATAGAAATCGATCGCCACATCCTCATCAAAACGCGATCCGGCGGTAACTGCCAAGCCCAAATTGCCGCCGAACGAATCGTGAACTTTCTTAAAAAGCGTTTTACCAAGATTCAAATTGAAATAGTCGCGCGTAAACCCATTTGTCTTTAACATTCCCCGAAATAGAATTTGTACGACCTTTGACTGGGCTTCAACAGCGTCAAATATTTTCTTATGAAACAAATACCAGAGTCTTGGCACGCTGGCTAAACAACTCATTTTACTTTCAAGCAATCCCTTAGAAAGTTCGTCAGGAGATAGTTCTTGTAAATAGTAAACTTCCGCACCCTTAGTAGCTGACAGCCAAAGGTTTACGATCTGAAGGTAAACGTGAAAAAGCGGCAGCAGACTGAGGACAGATTCCTTATCCGTAAACTCGAGTACCTGATCGATCGCATCTAGTTCGGCGGCAATATTTCCGTGTGAAAGCAAAACTCCTTTCGGTTTTCCGGTTGTTCCGCTTGTATAGATCAGGATCGCATTGTCGTCGGCTTTCGCCGGAGGTTCAGCATTTGCAAATTCGGGTGGGAATTCCGTTTGAGCCCATTCTTCAAAACTATGAAAACCATTTTTTGACCCCTCATTTCGCCAAACGACCGCGGGAATTACGTGCCCGAGTCTTTCCTGGATCTCTTGAAATTTATCGGTTACATCGGGGGCAAGAAACGCGACCTTTGCCTCGGAGTCTTCGAGAAAATTGGTGATAGTTTCTATTTCGCCGTGCGGATCCATCGGAACGCAAACCGCCCCGCGGTATAGCGCTCCCAGATAAGATGTTGCCCAGCAAGGATGATTTTCGCCGATAAGCGCGACCCGATCGCCGACGCCGACGTTTTCCTGCTCAAGTTTGTAGGCGATACTCCGGATCTGACTCAGAAACTCGCCAAACGTGATCGATTCGGTCTCGTCACCCACTACGCGCATCGCTATCTTTTGCGAATGTTTCTCGCAAGAGTCGATCAATCTTCGGCAGAATTGTTTTGATTCGGTCATTTATTATTTGGAACTCTAATTTTGAGTGTTTTCGGGACGATCTCGAACGTCGCCGGAAGTTTCCCCGGTAATTCACCATCGGCTTCGAGCTTTATTTCAATATTCTCATCGACCGGCTCAACCACTATCCTTTTCACAAGTGAACTCTTTACTTCAGGAAGCGAAAGATGCGATCCGCTGTACAGTTTGTAGCTGTTGAGCAAAATTCGGGCAGTTTTGATGTCGCCGATGTTTACAAGATCGAAGAAGCCGTCATTGATCTTCGCATCCGGCGCGATCTTCATTCCACCGCCGAAGTAACGGGCATTGCATACACAAAAATTTAATGTCTGCAATGAGTTAGAATCCTTACCATCAATTGACACATTAACTAATTTTGAATCTATTTCAAGTACTTCCTGAAGTGTTGAATAAGCAAATTTGGCCTTTCCGCGAATTGTTTTGCCAAATGGCAGCCACTTGAAGAACGAATTTGCGCTGACACGCTCATTTATCTCAGCGCTTAGGCCAAATGACGCAACATTCAGAAAAAAACGGCTTTCCTCTTTGTTTTTCCAATTTTGGTATGTAACTTTTCCGACATCGATAAATTCGGTTTTTCCATCACGTAATGTGCGCGCAGCCTCCCGTGCTTCAGACGGGATCCCGATCGTTCGCCGGAAATCTCCGCCCGTACCCGAAGGAAATATCCCCAATTCCGTGTCCTCGATCCCTCCAGCGAGTATTCCATTGGCGACCTCATTGATCGTTCCGTCGCCGCCGCAGGCAATAATAAAACGTCGTCCATTTTCTGAGGCGTTTCTGGCAATATCGATCCCGTCACCCGCTTTCTTTGTAAACGCGACTTGAAACGGCCCAAAATGGGCGCGCAGATCGCTCGCAATTGCTGACCAGCTGGCTTGGGTTGACCCACCCGCAGACTTCGGATTAACGATAACAAGCGGTAATTTTGAAGCGCCGTAAGATTGTTCAGATCTATTTGCCAAAATATTATGGTCGTCGATTCTTTAATCGAGCACAATTAAAAATAAGGTTCGTCCGTGAAAAAGGTTTACTACGCGTTTGAATTGTTCGAAAAAGTTAGAAATTAATTGCTTTGGAGTATCTTATCATTAATTAACAACTCGTTAATCTATATTTGCGAAGAGATGTCGATCTTTTTCACCTTGTTCGCCAATCTTCTCCATAATGAAATCGGCGATCTTCTTGTGAGTGCGCACCGAATTTCGCTGGTCATTAAACTCCGAAAAATCGATTTCCTCTCCAAACCAAACCCGCACTTTTTCGCCGCCGGTCCAGTTTCCGAGGATCTGCTTTGGGAGGTCGTTTCCCAAACCCGCAATAAAAACAGGGATCACCTGAGGATTTGCGTCCATCACTATCTTTCCGACACCTGGCTGCGCACGGGCAAATTCATACGGGCTTTCTGACAAATGCCTTTTTCCTTCAGGATGAAATCCGATGACATTGGCTTCTCCGAATTCGCATATTTGAATTAACCTGCGAAGGGAAAATTTGTCGAATTCGCGTTTTTTTCCTTCTTTTGCTTCGCGGAAAAATGGCGGATACATCGACCACCAACCCATCACCAGATTTACAAACCAGCCGACAGGGTTGTCATAAAAGAATTTGCCGCGGACGGGAAAAAAGAGCTTGATCGGTCGGCGCGTTTGTCTGAATATGACGCTTGAAACGACGTACATATCAAAAAACGAACGGTGATTTGCTACTAACAGAAGCGGGCGGTCAACATCGCTATTTTCGACATTTTCGATGCCAAATACGTTCATCAGGTTATAGGTACAGATCTTTATCCAAAGTGAGCCGAAATGTCTTTGGCAGAAACCCCAAAATCTCTTCCAACGCCCGAGGTTCATCCGATGCGTCAGACTAAACCCGAACTTCTCCGTAGCGCCAAGCACAGATAATTCTTCCGGGGCGGGGAATTCTACCTCAAAAGGAATTTCGATCTCGGATCTGTTTTGCTTGGTCGCTGGACTGTTTTCGGACATATGTTGACTGATAATATTTAGTGGCTGCGGCGGGTCATTGTCAAAAGCTCCTGGTTTTCTGAAATTAAAATCGTTTCTATCCTGTATTTGAAACGGAGTGGCAGGAATCGGCAGCCGGAGCCGAATTAAAAACTTTACAAAACCAATTGTTTTTTCATACAGATGCTATTTTCGACATTCTCGTATTGTCCGTAATTTTCTATCGCAAGATAACCGGTCTTTTGGTAAAGCCGGACCGCTTCCGGCTGATTGTATCCTGTCTCGAGCAATGCAAATTCAAATCCAAGTTCAGCGGCCCAAGTTTCCAATTCTTTGAGGATCCGAACAGCAACACCCTGACCCCGAAATTCTTCGCGAACATACATCCTTTTGATCTCAATCGCGGTTTCGTCATATTGTTTTATCGCTCCACAACCGACCGCAACGGAATTTGAATAAACCAAGACCGCATGTTTTATAAGATCGAGCTTATTAAACTGCGCGTAAAACGAATGCTCATCACCGTCACGAATGCTCAGTTCCTTATCAAGAAGCACGACAAGCTGACGGAAATCCGCGTTGTCGGAATCGGTTCTGATCAGTTTTAGTTCACCCATAGAAATTAAAAGCGTGATCTTAGGTTTTATAAACGCGGCTGACACAATTGCCGTTTATAAACTCCGCCGGGTCAATATCGCTTTGCATTATGACGCCCTTATATTTGTTGCTGGCGAGCATATCTGCACATTCGACGAGCGGTGCAGCAGTCGAAGTTTGGATCGCGCGCAGATAATGACCGTTTAATTCAAGCGGTTTAATATGATACGCCTTCTCGACCATTCGTCTCCTTCCGGTTACATCAAACCCATCAACCGAAGAATGCACGATCACAAAGTCGTCCTCGACGGATGGAACCCGTTCGAGCATCAGATCTTCCAAATTTTGAGGCAAATTCTCGTCAAACGGCAGTTTTTTTATCAAGCCTTCAACCCACTCGTAATGACCTTCGTGGCGTAGAGTTTTATAATCCAAATTCTTTGCTCGTCCTTCGAAATGCCTCGGAAGATTTGCCGCGCCGCCGGATGTTAGATCTGCCTCGTAAATAAATCCATTGATGATGATCTTCTCGCGTTCGGACAGGGCGGGAAGCTGTACTCGCTGATGATCTCTTACAACGCGCGCCGTTTTGACATATTCGGTTGCAACGCCGATCGGTGACCACGTAAATCCATAAAAATGCGGCGCGTGGGCGTGTTTTGAAAGGGCGCCGACCTTCATGCCGATCCTTTCAACATTTTCATTCTCATACTTCTCAACAAATTCGTTGTAGAGCGACATCGCCAAAACATTGATAAATCCGGGCGCGAGACCTGTTTGAACGACAAACGCAGTATCAGCATCTTTCGCAATTTCGATCACAGCGTCGGTTTCCGCCACATATTCGGTCAAATTTGCGTAATGCATTTTGAAATCTTTGGCAAATTGCGCCATTCTCGGAGCCTGATTTCCGGGCGAGCAATCGAGCAAAATTCCGCATGCTTCAAAGGCCGTTTTCATCTCATCGTTGATGCCGTCTTTTGCCATCAAAACCGTTTCAACCCGGCTTGTTTTCTGTGAAAGATGTGTTACAAACTGCTTTGTTTTCTGTAAGTTACCCTCAGAAATGTCGCCTAAATAAACTTCGACCTCGTTTGCCGACCATTCGCGCAATAAAACCGCGACCGCATTGCCGATCCCACCCGAACCGGCGATAAAGATTTTGTGATTCATAAGGGATAGATTATAGGTGAGATATGAGAAGTGACAAGTGATAAATTGCGATTGCCGGGAAATATGAAATTGGCGGCTTAATTTATGAAATATCCGGCTTATTTTCGGAAATCCCGTGTTGAACCCCTGTTTATTTGCGAATATGATTCATTTACTAAAAATGATCAAAGTAAAAAATCTATCCTTTACGTATCCCAAATCGAAAAACGCCGTACTTCGAAGTTTGAATTTTGAGATCGACCGGGGTGAGATCTTTGGTTTTCTCGGTCCGTCCGGAGCGGGAAAGAGTACGACGCAAAAGGTGCTTTATAAGATCCTCCGGAATTTTGAAGGCGATGTTTCGATAGACGGAAAATCCCTCAATGATTGGGGAAACGGCTATTTTGAAAAGATCGGCGTCGGGTTTGAATTGCCAAATCATTACCTTAAACTCACCGGTAGAGAAAATCTCAGTCTG
>JBGTEI010000611.1:0-1757 GCA_041747875.1 Pyrinomonadaceae bacterium
ATCCCAAGTCACAGTTCAAACGTCGAAGGTATTATTAATAATACAAATACGTTAAATAGCGAATCCACTGATGAAAATCACCCAATCGTTGCAAATGCGAACCTTACGTCGTTTTTCGCAATTTCTATCAGCTTCTTACCCTGATCAATAAAATCGTTTGAATTCAGATAATCCTCTGCCTCATTTTTTGCTGCTTCCAATAATTTAATATCTCTAACGATATTTCCAATCTTAAAGGTCTGAATTCCGGATTGTCTGGTTCCTAGTATGTCGCCCTGTCCCCTAATTTCAAGGTCTTTTTCCGCTATCAAAAAGCCGTCCGAAGTCTTTTCCATTATTCCGAGCCGCTGCTTTGCTACTTCCGTTTTCTTATCATCGGTCAGAAGCACGCAGAAAGACTGTTCCGCCCCCCTTCCTACGCGGCCGCGAAGCTGATGAAGCTGGGAAAGTCCAAATCTTTCAGCGTGTTCAATTATCATCAAAGAAGCATTTGGCACATCGACCCCGACCTCTATTACGGTTGTAGAAACAAGTACGTCGATCTCGCCCGACGAAAATTTCTGCATCGTAGTCTCCTTTTCGTCGGATTTCATTTTGCCGTGAAGCAATCCGATGCGGTAGTCAGGAAAGGTCTTATCCCGCAGTTCGTCAAACATTTTTGTCGCAGCTTTCAGATCCATTTTTTCAGATTCTTCGATAAGCGGATAAACAATATAAACTTGACGTCCGACATCTACTTCGCGCTCAATACCTTTATAAACGCCGATACGCTGATCTTCACCGACGACGACAGTTTTGATCGGCGTTCTTCCGGGCGGCAGTTCATCGATAACTGATACATCGAGATCCCCGTATACGGTCATTGCCAAAGAACGCGGGATCGGCGTCGCCGTCATCACCAAAATATCAGGGTTGAGCCCGGCCTTTTTTAATTGGGCACGCTGCATAACTCCAAACCGATGCTGTTCATCGACAACGGCGAGGCCGAGTTTTTGAAATGCAACGGCGTCCTGAATTATGGCGTGGGTGCCGATTATCGCATCGATCTCACCGTCCGCCAGTTTTTTTTGCACTTCCCTTTTTTTCGCAGCTCGCAGACTTCCTACCAAAAGATCAACTTTGTAATCAAGCAGATCGAAAAGTTTTTTTGCATTTCGAACATGCTGTTCTGCAAGAATTTCCGTCGGCGCCATAAAAGCGGTTTGGTAGCCGTTTTCGATTGCCGCCGCCATCGCAAGCAAGGCAACGATCGTCTTTCCGCTCCCGACATCGCCCTGGATCAAACGATTCATCGGCGAATCAGATTGGAGGTCCGAAAAAATGGTTTCAATAACTTTTTCCTGAGCCGAAGTTAGTTCAAACGGAAGTATCCCCTCTAGACGCTTACGAAGTTTACTATCAACCGAGATCTTTGTACCTTTCGGTTCTTTCGTTCGCTTGCCGCGTTTGTATTGTAAAACTAACGAGACCCAGAAGAACTCTTCAAAAATCAAGCGTCTGTGGGCGTCACTTCTCGCAGCGGCGTATTCGATCAGATCGGAATTTTCCGGTGGAAAATGTATTTGACCGATCGCATCTTTCCGGGCGATAAGTTCCTGCCGGTCCCGTAGATCTTTAGGAAACGGATCACTCACCGTCGAGCCGTCCAAATTTTGAATTATGCTAAAAATGATTTCCCGCAATCGTTTCGTTTGAAACGGTCCGAGTTTTCTATAAACGGGAACACGGCGGCCAACGTGAACCATCGCCAGTTCCGG
>JBGTEI010000612.1:0-1995 GCA_041747875.1 Pyrinomonadaceae bacterium
GTTGTCTGGTAATGCGCCAAAGGATTTGCCGGGTGGCTATATTGGTCCGGATAAAACGAATTTGGCGTTTCTTTTGCGATTCGCTTTGCCGTTTCCACATAATGATCCGGAGTTCCGCCTTTTGCTGCATTCGGGCATACTACAACGTCTGCGCCAAGTGCTTTTAAGTATCGAACTTTTTCGAGTGAAACTTTATCGGTAAGCACAAAAATACATTTGTACCCTTTGCTTGCAGCGGCGATCGCCAAGCCGATTCCTGTATTTCCGGATGTAGCCTCGACGATCGTCCCTCCGTCCTTTAGGGAACCATCATTTTCAGCATATTTGATCATTGAAATGCCAATTCGATCTTTTACAGAAAATCCCGGGTTTAGGTTTTCAAGTTTTCCGTAGATCCGGGCTTTTATACCGTGCGCCTCTGTCAGCTTATTAATTCTTACCAAGGGTGTTTTTCCAATAAGTTCTGTTATGTCGTTATAAAGCTTCATCTGTTCTCCAATAAAATCGGTGCTTTTTATTAAATAGTGTGGTTTTCAAAAAGAGATTATCTCTGAAAATGCATAAAAAATCACGAGGGATACCATAGAAAATACTTTTAGGCGGAATTGAGCCGGGTCAATCAAACTTTAATCGATTCCCGCGAGTTACATCTAAACTCCAATAAGATCTATGTTTAGGAGCTTTTGCACCTGGATCCAGGAGTGAATCGGCATATCTGTATTTTCTGGTTGAAATTGGTACGTCCATAAGATCGAGAAGCGTTGCGAAAATATTTTCGTGTTGTGCAGGAAAGTCCCCCGGCAGGTCGGTTTTAAAATCTCCGAGCATGAACAGTGGTACGTTTGCCTCATTTTTCGAATCCCTGCAATGGGTCGCGAGCTGAGTACCCTCCCGCAAATTCTGTCCGTGATCAGAAGTGTACACTATGACAGTTTCAGGATTTTCGTTTACCGCGGCGGCTATTATCTTAAAGAAGCCATCCGAATTATATTTGATCGCTGCATCATATGAGTTGATCAGTTCTGCTCGAGGTATTGAAGCCAATTGTCCGGAGTTTGAAACCGGCTTCCATTCTGCCGCGGACTCCGGATAATCATCGTTATAAGGAAAGTGAACGCCGCGCTTCCAGATCCAAATAAAGTTTCCGGTTGAGCTACCGATTATTCTTTTTACCTCCTTTGCGATCTCGAAATCGATGTCCGAATTCTTGCGGGTCAATTTTGAGAAATCCTCATAATTTTTCCAAACATCAACGTATTTTTGGTCGCGATAAGGGCTGTTCCAGAAATTCGACATTTGTCCGTCAAAAAAATGAACTTTATATCCGGAAGACCTCGCATACTGATATAGCGTCGGGTAACGCTTGGTTTTGAATTCGACATCGGGCAATTCTGAGATCCGGACACCGGTTAAAAGAAGGCTCGCAGATGCCGTGCTGCATGTAGTTCCCGATGTGCAGGAATCAAACTTTTTAAGTTTTCCGGCAGTATGAAGGTCGTCCAAAAATGGTGTTGTTTTTCGCGAATAACCATAAAGACTCATATGGTCCGCGCGAACCGATTCGTCAGTAATAAAAACTATATTTTTCTTTGGCGGACCTGATAATGCGCGCGGCGCCAATTCTTCTCTTGTGCCGTTATAGGAAACGATCCAGTTTGGCGCGATCTCAACCCCAGCCTTGAAAAAATTGGCGAATGAAACGAGCGGGAAGTCAGCGGCGAAAAAATGTTGTTTAAAATATGTGCCGACGACAAGATAAAAAGCAATTGTAAGTATAAGAGGTAAAAGGAGTATATATTTCTTCCCGTAATTGAGCGATGTTCGATAGCGAAACAATAGAAGCCCAAATCCCAAAGACGGTAAAAGCGCGAGCCAGTTGAAATATGAAGAGATAGCGCCGGTCTGTTGTTCAACATTTGTCATAAACAGCGCGATCTCAAGGTCGATCTCGGTTGAAAATCTTCCGAGCGCTTTTAAATATCCGTATTCAAAAAA
>JBGTEI010000613.1:0-2435 GCA_041747875.1 Pyrinomonadaceae bacterium
AAAGCGGATTTTGTGAACTCTGATTGCAGATGGAAAGGAAATTTTAGTTGAAAAGTAATTGGAGGCGGCGATCAGAATCGAACTGATGAATAAAGCTTTTGCAGAGCTCTGCCTTACCACTTGGCTACGCCGCCACGAGAATTTGTGATCTTAGATTTGTGATTTTCGATTGGATGAGTTGAGGATTTCTAAGATCCGGATTTTCAAATATAAGCAATTGAAGCGACGCTTCGGATCTTTTTAAGCATCTATCCACGTCGCTTCTAGAAAATTGGAGCGGGAAACGAGATTTGAACTCGCGACCCCAACCTTGGCAAGGTTGTGCTCTACCACTGAGCTATTCCCGCGCATCGCAAGAAATAATTCTACATTGCTCGCCGTTATTGTCAAGTAACCCGTACTTGAAAGGTGGGAAGGTGAAAAAGTGAAAAGGGGACAATGGCGAATTGCTATGGGTGCGAAGTATTCATAACTTCCGCGTTGGTTTTGCTTTGCGCCTTTGCGGGAAATCTCTTTGACGCAACCCAGAGTCATTCAATTAGCAATGGGAAAGGGAAGAAGTTATCCCGCAAAGGCGCTAAGGGCGCAAAGAAAAAGTCTAAAATGAGTAGTGCGAGGTGCGATCTAGGAAACGTCGTCAGAGAGACCGCAAGCACCCAAAATACATACGTCCGAAAATCCATTACCACTCTCATTTACTACATTTTAACCAGAACGATCCGAGCAGGAAATTGTAGATCACTGCGAATAAGGCTCCTAAAACAAAGTACGAGAATGAAAATAGTAATATAAAACCGATCGGGAAAAACAGGATTGAATTATTGTAGAGCGATCTACGAAGATTAAATTTATGAGGGATCTTAAGCGAACCTTCGAATGTATTGGGATTATTTTTAACAAAAAGAAAGGTCAGAATGTTGGAAACATGAAGCCCGTTTATATACCCGAAAAGCGTCAAATAAAATCCGAGCGCGATCTGATAAATAAACTGGTAGGTGTCGGTAGAAAGGATTGCTACCGAGAACAAGATCAAAAAATTCAACAGAACCTGACCAACAAAACGCAAATTTACGAGACTTACTGAATCGATCTCCTCACGATACTCAGGGTTGAGCTCATAAGTTTCAATAACAAAATGCTTTCCGTATTGCTTCTTATGCAAAACTGCTCCCAAAATTGTCAGATAGTAGTCAGCTATCATCAATAGTGGAAGCAGTAAAACTTCGGGGTGATTCATTCGTTTTAAGGTTCGATCGTCAAATTTTTAACAAAATCCCAATCGCCGCTGGCGTTCATCTTGATATTACCGACTTTGTTACTCGCAACGATCGTATTATTCGGATACCAGAGCGGAAACAGCGGAACATCGCGGCTGATGATCTCCTGAACTTTCGCGTAGTCAGCCTTCGCTTTCTCACGATCGAGTTCTTTGATCGCGCCTTCCAGAAGCGTGTCCACTTCCTTATTACTGTATCGACCTCGATTTCGTGTCGGGCGGTCTTTTGAAGGGATCTCGCTCGTCGCAAAAAGATCTTTATAAAAGATCGGATCCTGATTTCCGCCAACCCAGCGGCCGGTAGTCATCGTAAACTGGCCGTTCATCACCTGATCGAGCATCGTTCGGAATTCAAGACTTTCTATGCCGACAGGAATTCCAACTTCTTTGAGCTGGCTCTGGATCAATTGCGCATATTGACTCGTCGATTTATTGCCGGAAGAGATCTTGAAAACGACCTTTTCCATCTCCCGCATCCCGTCGCCATTCGTATCTTTAAATCCTGCCTCATCAAGTAATTGTTTAGCTTTTTCAACGTTAAAATCGTATTTGACGCCGTCGGAATAAGCCCAGGAATCGGTCGGAAGGATCGAATGAGCGATTTTCGCCTGTCCGTCGAGAAGATCGGTAATAATTTTTTCGCGATTTACAGCGTAAGCGATCGCTTGTCTGACCTTTACGTCTTTTACCGGGTCAGCTTCGGTGTTAAACCAAAGATACTGAATATTCGAACTCGGAAGATTTACGACCTGGAGATTCGGACTCTCGCCAAGGCTTTTTAATGTGTCAGGTTCGAGATTTGTTGCCCCCGGTGCGAGATCTACTCTCCCCGCTAACAATTCTGCCTGAAGTGCGTTTGCGTCGGCAAGAATTTTAACCTGAATGTTTTTGATATTCGGCGCGCCTTCCCAGCTGCCGTCAAAGGCTTCTAATTCAACGATATTTTGCGCAGTGTCGAAAGACTTGAACTTATAAGCGCCGGTTCCGAGAGGTGGGTTCTTATCCGCACCAGAATCTTTTCCGACAGGGGAATCTTTTGGAATGATCGCGACCGGAACCAAATTCAATTTCATTTGGTTTCCAAGATCGGCCCGCGAGATCTTTATGACTACCGTTTTTGCGTCCGGTGTCTCAATTCCGGTAATTATCGGAGTTTTCT
>JBGTEI010000614.1:0-9122 GCA_041747875.1 Pyrinomonadaceae bacterium
CCGTGTAAAACACACGGGTAAAAAAAGTGAGCTATCCGGAGCAAAAAAGCTGATCGGACGTGTCGCGCCGGAGCATCGGGCGGATTTTGGAAAACTTGTTCAAAGCGTTGGAGCGAAGATCGAGACTTCGCTTCAGGAAGCCGATGAAACACTGAAATCGTTTATAATTTCGGCGAAAACCGAACGAGACCGGATCGATGTCACACTTCCCGGGCGCAGACCTAGAACCGGACACATTCATCCGATAACGCTTCTCCGACAAAAGATCGAAGACATATTTGTTTCAATGGGTTACGCGATCGAAGATGACCGCGAGATAGAAACCGATTATTACAATTTCGACGCATTAAATATCCCCGCAAATCATCCCGCGCGCGAGTCGCAAGATACGTTTTATACAACTGAGGGCTTTGCACTTCGTTCACAAACATCGACCGTGCAGATTCGTGCTATGGAACGCCGCGGAGTACCGCTTAGAATTATTGCTCCCGGAAGAGTTTTTCGCCGTGATACTCCTGATCAAACGCATACACCGATGTTTCACCAGATCGAAGGTCTATGCGTAGATAAAGGAATAAACATGGCGCATTTGAAAGGGACCGTAACGGAATGGCTGCGCCGAATGTACGGAAAAGAAACGAAAACAAGGTTTCGTCCGAGCTACTTCCCTTTTACCGAACCGAGTGCTGAGTTTGATTTTTCATGTTTCAAATGTTCCGGCACCGGTGAGTTTGAAGGCGGAAAGTGCGGAACCTGCCGCGGATCCGGCTGGATCGAACTTGGCGGCTGCGGAATGGTCCACCCGAACGTGTTAAAGGGCTGCGGCGTTGATCCCAAGATCTATTCAGGCTTCGCTTTTGGCTTTGGCCTGGAAAGAATGGCGGCACTGATGTATTCGATCGATGACATTCGATTGATGTTCGAAAATGACATACGATTTTTGGAACAATTCCACTGATCGTTTGTTACGCTTCCTAAAACCGCTTCGCTATCACTCCTAAGTCCTACCGCTTCAAAAAAATAACTTGCATTCGACTTAGAATCGTTTTACACTGTTTAATGCTGTCAAACATTGCCAGCGAATCCCGATAAATAGTAATTAAATGATTACACTTGATTTTGATCAAAATTCCACCCGATTCCGGTACGTTGTTTCCACACCAAAATTTTATTGAATGCCGTATATCAAGCGCGATAGATGACTAAAAACAATCTACAAAAGCTTTTGAACATACTTACGCTCGCAACGCTTCTTTTTATTAGCGCCGTTACACTTGTGAGCATTGGAGTCCTTATCGGATCAAACGGGCAAGGTGTACCGGTAGTTTCCGATGCGTTTAATACGTCGGTACAGGTCGGAAATCATATTTCACAAAATCGATATTTGGTCTCAGAGCTTAAATTGTTTGAACTTGCGACAGCTGCCGGATTTATCGTTACACTTCTCTTTTGCTGGACGTTGTTTCTTCTCCAGCAATCGCGGCGAAACACTCGTTCGATCGTTCTCACAAATCGTGCTCTTAAGAAAGAAATTGATAAACGCCAGGAAACAAAGAATATTCTTGACGAGGTAAACGAAGAGTTAAGCCGCAGCAACAGTCGGCTTACCGGTGTCATTGAGGGTACAACCGACCTCATTTCAGCTATTGATACTCAATACCGGATCACGTGTTTCAATGAAGCCTACCGGAAAGAAGCCAAGCAATTATTCGGTCGTCATATTGAATTAGGAATAGATCTTATATCCTCGCAGCAGGATTCCCCGGACGAGCAAAGAAAGTCTAAACAGTTATGGGATCGCGCATTATCCGGCGAGCAATTCAATGCCTATGAGGAGATCATTGACGAAGAAAATGTCCTCCACGCTTATGAAACCACCTATAATCCGGTAAAGGATGAGCAAGGAAGCATTATTGGTGCTTCGCACATAATCAGAAATGTTACCGAGCGCAAACTCGCCGAAGAAGCACTAAAACGCGAGCGCGATTTTGTTTCGACGGTTGTGGAAGCAAGCAATTTACTGGTAATGGTGACTGATCTCGAAGGAAGGATCGTCAAGTTTAATCACGCATGTGAAATAACCTCCGGCTATTCGTTTGAGGAAATTAAAGGCCGGATATTCTGGAACGTACTGCTTTCGCCCGAGGAGGCAGCAGCTATTAAACTCGGTCATCGACATATTGGTTCGGATTCCCTGATCCAGAATTACGTGAGTCACTGGATAACTAAAGACGAGCACGCCCGTTTGATCTCGTGGCGAAATTCTGTAATTACGGATGAAGATGGAAGTCAATTCCTCGTTGCAACAGGAATCGATATTACAGAAAAAGAAGAGTTTAAGGAAACCCAAAACCGGATACTCGATATTCTCGAAACGTCATCAGACTTTATCGGAATCTCTGACATGACCGGCGGCGTACGGTACCTCAACCCGGCCGGTAAGGAGATCACTGGGCTACAAAAATCGTCCGATGTTTCGACGATGAAAATGATCAGCGCTTACCCCAAATGGGCCGGCGAACTCATTCAGCGTGAAGGAATTCCGACAGCCATAAAGCGCGGCTCGTGGATCGGTGAGACTGCACTCAAGACACAGATGGGTCGTGAAATACCCGTTTCACAGCTTATTCTTGCCCACAAAAATGAAAAAGGAGAGGTCGCATATCTTTCAACTATCGCCCGCGACATTTCCAAACAAAAACGTCTTGAAAACGAACTTTCGTCAGCCCGCGACGCTGCGCTAGAAACCGCAAATCTAAAATCCGAATTTCTGGCGAATATGTCGCATGAGATCCGCACGCCAATGAATGGAATAATTGGACTTGCCGAACTTTTGATAAGCACTAACCTCGATGATGAACAACGTGATTACGTACAATCAGTTCAAACAAGCGGAGAAATTTTGCTGACGATCGTCAACGATATCCTCGATTTCTCAAAGATCGAAGCCGGCAAATTCAATATGGAAACTGTTAGTTTCGATTTGCGGGAAACACTTGAGTCGATCCTCGATCTCTTCGCAGAGCCCGCCCACAGACAGGGTATAGAAATTGCACTTTTAGTACATAATGACGTTCCGGATGCGTTGTTTGGAGATCCTAGAAGACTAAGGCAGGTTCTGACAAATTTGATCGCAAATTCTATTAAATTCACGGAACAAGGTGAGATCATAATCCGCATTAAGCTCGACTCGATCAATGCCGATTCGAATACAGCCACATTGCACTTCTCGGTCGCAGATACCGGCATCGGTGTTGCAGAAAATGTTCAAAAATTTCTTTTCGATGCATTTACTCAAGCTGATAATTCTATAACGCGAAGATACGGCGGTACCGGCCTCGGGCTTGCGATCTCAAAACAATTGGTCGAAATGATGAACGGTAAGATCGGCGTCAAAAGCAAACCGGGAGAAGGCGCAACATTCTCATTTACCGCAGATTTTGAAACCGAGCTGGATAGCGCTTTTTCACCTTCACTCGATGGACTTTCGAATGCGAGAATATTGATAGTAGATGACAATGATTCCATTCGAAAAGTACTGCTCCAGCAAACCAAGTGGCTTGGCGTTATAGCTGATCAGGCTGATTCGGGCGAAACTGCAATATCGATGCTTAAAAATGCCGCCGAAAATGGTGAGCCCTTTGATATCGCGGTCATCGACCTAAATATGCCAAAACTTAGCGGGATTGATATCTCGGCACAGATCCGGAAAATTCCGAATCTCCGAAAGACCAAGATTCTCATGATGCCTTCGATAAATGATCACGAATTAATAAAGACTTCGCGGGGTTCGTTGATCGATTCATACCTGTTCAAACCAATAAGACAGACGGAATTTTACGGTCATCTATCTGATCTGGTAAAAAACAACTTCGATCCAAAGGAAAACGCCGAAAGGGCAGCGTTAGCCGGTAAATTAGAAAGCAACACCCCAAAAACTGTTCTAGCACCTGCTAAGGCGACGTCTCCATCCAATTCACCCGTAAAGATCCTGATCGCAGAAGATAATCTTGTAAACCAAAAAGTGATCAGAAATCAAATTGAAAAACTTGGTTACATCGCCGAGGTCAAAAATAACGGGCAAGAAGTGCTCGACGTGATCGCAGACGGCGACTACGCGTTAATTCTTATGGACTGCCAAATGCCGGTAATGGATGGGCTCGAAGCAACAAAAAGCATCCGTGAAAGTGAAGCCTCCGGCGGCTCAAGAATTCCGATCGTTGCGATCACTGCCCACGCAATTGAAGGCGATCGCGAACGATGTATTTCTGCCGGAATGGATGATTACATCAGTAAACCTACCAAACAAGATGATCTCGAAGTCATACTTGATCGATGGGTTAAAACAAAACCCGCTATTGCAAAGAAAAAGAAGGTAAATGACGCAGAAAACGCGGAATTGGATGAGACATTTCATATCGAGACAAGATTGAATGAACTTGCAGAAACTTGCGGGGAGGATGTTACGCTCGAGTGCCTTGAGCTATTTTCGAGCGACATCGAAAGTTCGCTTCAGCGTCTGTGTGACGCAATGAAAAACACCGACCTCGTCAATGTTGATCAAGAGGCACACAAGCTTAAAGGGAGTGCCTCGAATATGGGTGCGGTCCAATTACCACACACATGTATGGATCTGATGCTTGCGGTTCGGGAGGAAAGAATTGACGAGGCACATTTGTTAGTCGAATCGATTCTCCACCAATATGAGACCATAAAACCGATCTACCAAATCCAACAAGTTAAGTACTCAGAGCTAGTGCTGAAGTTGCAACCGGCTAACTAAAAATATATCTTTTATAAGTTTAAGGCTGTCTTTGATCAAGTAAATTGATTTTGGTACGCCTTTATTTATTTGTTCAGCACCTGTGCAATGAAAAATATCAGTGATCGAATTTCCTTATGAAAATTAGCTACAACTGGCTTAAAGAGCTTATTGATATCGAGTTAGCCCCCGAAAAACTGGCGGAAAAATTGACGCTTGTCGGATTAGAATTGGACGCGATACAACAAATTAGCGACGATCATATTTTTGATATCGAGGTTACATCGAATCGGGGCGATTGTCTTTCGCATCTCGGAGTTGCGCGCGAGATATCCGCATTTTCTGACAAAACCATCAACATGCCGCGGTCAAAGTCAGATAGACCGGAGACCGGAAGCACAGAGCTTGTAACAATCAAGTGTCCGGACTTTTGTCATCGTTTTACAGCTCGAATCATTCGAAATGTAAAGATCGGTCCTTCGCCGAAGTGGTTGGTCGAGAGGCTTGAGGCGATCGGTGAACGTTCTATAAATAACGCCGCAGATATTTCGAATTACGTTATGCACGAGCTCGGTCAGCCGATGCACGTGTTCGACCTGAACAAACTCGACGGTAATTCGATCGTCGTCAGATTCGCGCGTTCGGATGAAAAAATAATTACACTCGACGAGGTTGAGCGACCGCTAAGTACCTCAATGGTAGTGGTTTGCGATATAAACAACCCTGTCGCAATTGGCGGCGTTATGGGCGGGTTCAATTCGGGTGTTACGGATGAAACTACCGATATTCTACTTGAGGTCGCATATTTTGACCGTGATAACATCCGCGAAACGTCGCGTGAACTAAATTTGTCAACCGAGGCGAGCTATCATTTCGAACGCGGTGTTGATATTGAAAATCTCGTTGCTGCCTCAAATCGGGCGGCAGAATTGCTTTGCGAACTTGCAGGCGGAACGGCAGAAGATTTTGTAGATGTTTATCCGACACAGTTTTCTCGAACTGAAATCGAAGCGCCTAATTTGCGTGACGAAGTAAAACGCCTTTCTGCATTAGAGATCGAAGAGAGCGAAATATCCCGCATTATGAAAAAGCTCGGACTCGAGGGGATTTCGAAAACTAAGTACCTGAGCCCGACATGGCGTCATGACCTTGCGATTGACGAAGATCTGGTGGAAGAGGTGGTTCGGATAACGGGCTACGACAAGATCGGTGAAGAACTTCCCTTTGCCCTGGCAGCCGGCGAATATCAGCCGGCAGAAACCCGTAAACGCATACTCCGCCAAACCCTTGCAAATATAGGATTTGATGAAGCACTTTCATATAGTTTTATCGATGCGCGCCACGATGAAACATTTAAGATCGTCTCCGGAGTACTCGATATGACGGAAACTGATCCATTTGTTTCTATCAACGATCCGATAATCGAAGGTTCCAGTCGGATGAGACCGAGTTTGCTTCCAGGCTTGCTGAATAGTATACGGGTTAATTTTAACCATCAAAACCGGACATTGAAGCTTTATGAGATCGGAAAAGTTTTTGGAAATTCGCAAACTGAATCCCGATTGCCAAATGAAAGGGAGTTAATGGGAATTATCATCACAGGCAATTCATTCGTGGCAAATGCTGGACTTAACGCTCCTACATTTGACTTTTTTGACCTCAAGGGATCTCTTGAGGCGTCAATGAATGCGATCGGCTCGCGCCCGATAACGTATAAAAATGCTGAACTTAAACACCTTCGGAGCGGACAGTCTGCAGAGTTATTTCTTGGGGACGACTCGATCGGGTATGCGGGATTGCTGAATGAAGAGATCAGTGCGGCTCACAAATTCAAACAGCCCGTTTTTGTTGCAGAAGTGGATCTTCAAAAAATACTCGAAGCCGGTCAGTTGCCAAGCACCTATCGGCCGCTTCCTATTTATCCGGTGGTCACTCGTGATGTTTCGGTTCAAATAAAACGATCGGTCAGCTTTGATGAGGTTAAAAGGACAATTGACGCAATGGGGTTTGAACTTTGCCGGAGCGTTGAATTTGCCGATGTTTTCGAGGGTCAGGGTTTGCCGGACGATGAACGTTCGCTGACGATCCGAATTCAATATCGATCTGCTATACGAACTTTAACGGAAGACGAAGTTGAGAGAGTACATGAACAAATTCTTAGCGGACTCGAGGTAACTTTAGGTGTGAAGCAGAGATAGTGTAAAATCTTTACAGTAATACTTGAAGTTTTTGAAAAACAATTTATAATTATCGGGAGCTATTTTCAGCCTAATGATAAGAGTTGGAGAAATCAATGAACGGTTTGAATGGAATGGACAAATTTTCGCATCTTGAAGACAAAATTTATTTGACTATCGAATTTGCTAAGAAGATGCGTGAAGAAAAAGAAAAATTGGAAGGTGAAATTTCATCCCTGCACCAGGAAATGAGCGGACTTCTCGATGAACGAGGCAGGCTTGAAGAAAAAGTGAGCGGTTTGATGAATGAACGCGACGTAATTCAATTAAAGATCGAAGCGATGCTGGATGCAATAACCGTTATTGAACCCGAAGTTGGTGAAGTACTACGAGGATAAAAGTTATGATCGATGGCAAGGAAACAGTTGAGAATGCTGCCCAGTCAATTCGTGTTGAAATTTATAACCAAACCTATAATATTCGATCGGACGGCGACAACGATTACATAAAGAATCTCGCAAATTTTGTTGATCAAAGAATGCGTGATATCTCTTCCGGGACTCTTACCGTCGACTCACTAAAAGTCGCAATTCTCGCGGCCCTTCATATTGCTGACGAATATCATCGATTAAAATCCGACCTCGAATTGAACGATCAACAACTTGCGTCGCGAAGTTCGGAATGTGCCGATATGCTTGATCGATTTATTAAACAAAAAGAAACCATGCCGCAGGAATTAGATATCGAACAGTAAGGTTTGTTTGGATTATTATTAAGGGAATACAGAGTTTAGAACTTTGTATTCCCTTTTTTAGTTTACGACTTTCAACTATGCTACAATCGAAAAAGGCGGAAGAACTTTCTAAGAAGTTCGTGATGAGATAAACAATATATTGAGCCAACAATGAATGTACGGGAGGCTGATGCTGCTTTTCGGTGCAATCTTTCTAGGTTAAAGAATGCCATAGGATTCAGCTTTGATGTTCCTTTGGAATAGAAAGCCACCCACCTGTTTAACACAGGTTCAATTCATTTGTCTCGAACGGCTTGTTTGGTTTTCTCCCGCCTTTTGATTTTATGAGTGGCAGGGAGCAAATTGTGAGATGACCTATCTGATCGCAGTTTCTTCCTGCCACTTAATCTTTTTACTATGAATATTTTGATGATAGGCGACGTAGTCGCACGACCCGGACGTAAGGCCGTATTGGCGAAGATAGCTGAATTACGGAAAGATAACGAGATCGATATCGCGATCATGAATGCTGAAAACGTTGCGGGCGGATTCTCGATAACGCCCGAATTAGCCGATGAATTATTTGAAAGCGGGATCGATCTGATGACATCGGGAAACCACATTTTCGATAAAACAGAAGTGATTCCATATATTGAAAAGAACGAGCGTTTGCTCAGGCCGGCAAATTACCCGCCAAACACGCCCGGAAAGGGTCTTTTCATAGGTGAGATAAACGGATTCAAGTTTGCCGCGCTAAACCTTTTGGGGCGTGTTTTTATGCCGCCAAATGTGGATGATCCTTTTCAGATCGCGGATCAGGCGATCAAATCAATTCCTGACGATGTTAAGATCCGGGTCGTCGACATGCACTGTGAAGCAACATCGGAAAAATACGCGATGGGTTGGTTTATGGCTGGGCGTGTTTCACTAGTTGTTGGCACACATACGCACGTTCCAACCGCTGACGAACGGATCCTGGATGGCGGAACTGCATATGTTACTGATCTTGGGATGACGGGAAGCTATGCCGGCGTTATCGGGATGAAAAAAGAAGATGTTTTGGAAAGGTTTACCAAATTCCCTGCCAAACGCGCGGCGCATGCAAAAACAGACGTTTGGATCTGCTGTATTGTTGTAACCGTAGATGAAAACACCGGCAAGGCAACAAGCATAAAACGTTTAAAGATCGACGCGACTTAGCATCGCGCCTTAGGTGAGAAATGTATTTCTAAATTCTCAACTTTGTTCGTTAAACTCTTTATCAATATCTTCAAGAAATTCACGTCGCATTTCATCTTCCATCTTTGCGGCTTCAAGCGCTAATGGAAGCTGCTCTGAGCGAGCAGTTAGTTTTTTGAGCGCCAATTCGTTTCCGGCGAGTTCGCTTCCGCGACGTGAGGCTGCCTCGATCATCTGCAGCCGCGATTGTGCCTCAATTCTCATTTCCTCT
>JBGTEI010000615.1:0-2050 GCA_041747875.1 Pyrinomonadaceae bacterium
AAACGCTGCGAACTTGTTTCTTTTGCCTGAAACAAATCTTGAAGCGATCCTTTCTGAAACGGAAAGGCTAAAACCCGATTTTGTCATCGTCGATTCTATTCAAACCGTTTTCAGCGGAAAACTCGAATCGGCGCCCGGCTCGGTTTCTCAGGTTCGTGAAGTCGCGGGCGAATTTATGATGTTTGCGAAAGGGACCGGTACACCCGTTTTTCTTATCGGACACGTTACGAAAGATGGTTCGATCGCAGGACCAAAGGCACTCGAACACATCGTCGACACAGTTTTGTATTTTGAAGGCGACCGCCATCACAATCATCGAATTATTCGCGCAACAAAAAATCGGTTTGGCGCGGCAAACGAGATCGGTGTTTTTGAAATGACAAATCAGGGTCTGATCCCTGTTGGAAACCCATCGGAAGTTTTTCTTCAAGAAAGACCTGAAGGTGCGAGCGGCTCCGTCGTAACGGTATGTATGGAAGGCACGCGCCCGATGCTGGTCGAAGTTCAGGCTCTTGTTTCTGGCACAAAATTCGGAACCGGACGAAGAATGGCTCAGGGTTTTGATTACAATAGAACTTCCCTTTTGATCGCCGTCCTTGAGAAAAAGCTTGGGTTTCAGCTAGCGAATGACGACGTTTACATAAATATTGCCGGCGGTTTGGAAGTTGACGAACCCGCCGCCGATCTTGGAATCATTGCGGCAATAGCGTCGAGTTTTAAGAATATGGAAATTCCGCCGGAAACCGCGGTTTTTGGTGAAGTAGGCTTAACAGGAGAGGTCCGCGGAGTTTTGCAGGCGCAATCCCGCGCACGAGAAGCGCAAACACTGGGATTTAAGAAATTAATACTTCCCGCATCAAACAAAAGAGGATTGGAAAAACTTTTGGGAATGCGAGTCGTCGGTGTACGAAACTTGGAAGAAGCGATGGATGAGTTGTTTTAGGATATCTTAGACCAAATGAAATTTTCTAATATCGTTAAGATCTTTTCAATAGTGGTTGTTATCGAGTGTTTCGCTAACGCATTTGGGATCTACTGGCTGCAATTTTTCTCAAAACCGTCGTTAATGCTGATCTTGCTGAACTATTTTGTAAGCAGCTCAAGGGCATTTCCGAACCTGAAATATCTAATTATTGGGGCACTGACTTTTTCATGGATCGGGGATGTTTTGCTGCTAATCGAAAAACAGAATGAGTTTTTATTCGTTTACGGACTAACTGCATTTCTCGCGGCGCACATTTGCTATTTGGTTTATTTTTGGCTTACCGGGAAACGGAATCGCGGGAAATTTGGACTTAAAATCCCGTTATCGCTTGGAATCGTTTCTTGTTCGCTCATTTTCTATCTGATGCTTGTCCCGTTTCTCGGGATGATGAAAGCGTCGGTCTTGATCTACTCGTCGGTTATAACCCTTATGCTGATAACCGGACTGCATGCTTTCAAGATCAAAGATTCGTCTTTTGCGAAACTTTATATTGCAGGAATACTCCTTTTTGTGCTTTCGGATTCGATACTGGCGATCAACCGCTTCGTAGTTCCCTTGCCGTTGGGAAGTGTTGGAGTAATGCTTACATATGCTTATGGTCAGTTACTTATTACCGAAGGCGCGATCAGAAATTTGCGCAGCGCAAAGACCATTTAGCAAAATACTGAATTTATTCAAATTATTTGTTAACTCCGCTTGGAGTTTCATTCAAAATTATTGATAATTTCATAAAATCAGTAAATATCCATAACTTTTCAGTGTTTTCCCCGATATTCAACGGTCTCTTTTCAACGCAAGCGAGGTTTTTATGATTCTGCGTCTTTTTATCCTATTACTTTTTGTTCAACTGCCGTTCGTTTACGGTCAGTCTTTTTCTTCAAAGTCGTCCGCAAACACAGAGAAAATTGGCCGGCAGACAGAAACCGCAAAACGCTCGATCCGGCGCGACATTCCTTTGACAAACTCCATTAAGAAGGCGCATATAGCCGGCACCCGAAATTTTTCCGGTGCGCCGGGATCAAATTATTGGCAGCAAAAAGCTGACTACGACATCTACGCCTCGCT
>JBGTEI010000616.1:0-1963 GCA_041747875.1 Pyrinomonadaceae bacterium
CCGACAAAATCCTTTCCAAAGTCAAAACTAAAAGTTTTACCGTCCGAGGTACGCGAAAAGTTGAGCTTGGTATTTGAATCCGGTGTTAATCCGACAAGCGGAACGGGTTGAAAATAACTACCGTTGTTTCCCTGTTTGACCCCGGCCATCTGCAAACGTGAAGCAATATATTTCGCGGCAAGCTCGCCGCCGCGGCTGCCCGGCGCACGGCCTTCGAAACCATCATCCGAAACAAATTTGACCGTATTCTTAAGATTCTCCTCGCTAAAATATTTTGAGTAATCTTTTGTCTGGGCAAAAATATTTGATACCAATAAGATCGATCCGATAAATGCCAAGGTCAGTGCTTTTTTCATATCGTTCCCTTCACTTTTCACTTTTTCACTTTTTACTCTTTAACTCTTTCACGTTTTCCCTTTTTCACCTTTCCACTTTTTCACGCTTCGCTACCCTTGGATCAAGCTCATCGCTTCGCTTCTTGTCCGCGGATCCTTCCTAAATCCGCCCAAAACTGCCGATGTGATCGTTTTCGCACCCGGTTTTTTTACACCGCGAAGCGTCATACAAGTGTGTTCGGCTTCCATTACAACCATCACACCGAGTGGTTCGAGTTCTTCATAAAGTGTTTCGGCGATCTGTTTTGTTAGCCTTTCCTGTACCTGAAGTCGCCGGGCAAAGATCTCGGCGATACGCGCGAGTTTTGAAAGTCCGACGATCCTTCCGTCTTTTGGAATATAGGCGATGTGAACTTTCCCGACGAACGGTGCGAGATGATGCTCACAAACCGAAGCGATAGAGATATCTTTTACGATCACCATTTCATCATGTGAATCTCCCGGTAGCGGCACGATCTCAGATCTGGCATCTTTCCACATTCCTTCGGTAAGCTCGACGTAGAAATTTGCGACGCGCTCGGGGGTTTTCTGCAAACCATCGCGGTTTGGATCCTCGCCGATACCCTCGAGGATCAGGCGCACACCTTCGGCTATCTTTTCAATGTCAACTTTTTTGTTTTCCAAATTCTTTTCCAAAGACTTAATTTCCTTTTGTAATTTCTTTAAATTTTTGAACAACCCTCGATGTGATCTCCGCGATCGAAAGTCCGGTTTCACGGCTTATTTTGCTAATACTATCGAATTCGGGTTTCACGTTTACGACCTTCCCGCCAAACCGCGCGATCTTTAAGCTCACTTCGCCAAATTCGGTCTCAATAACCTGCTCTTCCCGTGGAAGACAATTTCGTTCTATCTGACAGATTCTAACACCGAGCGTCGTTGTTTCTAAAAAGAGCAGTTCGCTAAGTATGTTCTTCTTTTCTTCTTCGCATAGTACTGAGATCATTGTTGCCGGTCGATTTTTCTTCATCTGGATCGGGGTAAACCAACAATCAAGCGCCCCGATCTCAAATGCGCGTTCCATCACGTGCCCCAATATCTCTGGAGAAACGTCATCAAGATTTGTTTCGATCAATATGAGGTTTTCGGTCTTTGGTCTTTGGTCTTTGGCATTTGACGCCTGTGTCACCGCGTCTCTGTGACTCTGCGGTGAGATCGCTCCGAGAAAAATTCTCAAGGTGTTTGGAAAGTTTTCATACTCCCGAGTTCCCGCCCCGTATCCTGTTTTCTCTATAGTCATTTCTGGGAGTGAACCGTATTCGTCGCAAAGAGTTGAAATGATCGCAGCCCCGGTCGGCGTTATCAATTCGCCTTCGATCTCAGTTGAATAAATCGGAATTTCTTTTAAGAGTTCTGCAACAGCCGGCGGCGGGATCGCGTATTTTCCGTGCGCGATCTCTATAAAACCGCTACCCGTGTGTATTTTAGAGCATATATACTTCTCAACACCTAATATCTCAAACCCAACGCACGCGCCTACAACATCTATTATCGCGTCCATCGCGCCGACTTCATGAAAGTGCACCTTTTCGATCTCCGTACCGTGCACCTTTGCTTCCGCCGCAGCC
>JBGTEI010000617.1:0-4944 GCA_041747875.1 Pyrinomonadaceae bacterium
GTTCCGGCGGAAGTTCATCAGAAATTACGACATTTCTCGCTTCTACGTCGCCGCTGTTTCGAAAAACAATTTCGTAATTTAGCTGTTCATTTTTACCCGAAACATAACTTGCTTTGTCCTGAACGAGCTTTCGGGGGATCAAGGTCGGATCGACCGGATCCGTAAATATTGCTGCTTTTCCGCCCGAATTAATGATCACGCCGCTGGCTTTTGCCTGACCGTTTACTGCATTTGTAATGTTTGAAAGCGCAGTGAGTTCGATCTTGAGCTGCTCATTGTTGGCAATATCTTTTGTATCTACGCGGACAAGAATTTTTATACAGGAACCCGGCGATACGAGATTTGATAACGGCTGATTGAGTTCAAGTTTTACATCGCCTGACGATATTATTCCGTCTTTATCGACATCATAATAGATCGCCGTAATTTGAGCCGGAGCACTTACCGTAGCCGAGGTGATGGTATATGAATCGGCATTATTGCTTGTGTTGCATACTTCGAATTCGCGTACCAGTGTTTCATTTGGAGCGACAATTTCGGTCGGGGAAGTTTGATTCGGTGTTACTGCTAAAGACGAAACAGCCTGAACTTCTATCTCTATCGCAGCAGAAACGGTTTCGAATTCATCGCCTTTTTCGTCCTGATAATTTCCCTTTGCGAAATTCGATATCCTTGTATTTGCTGGCGTGACGATCGTCTGCAAATAGACATTCGTCTGCGCCAGCAAAATGATCATTATTGCCGGAATAAATATGAAGAAATTTTTAGTTGGTACAAACCGTTTCATTAAATTTCCAGGAACGAAAAATGAGAAATGTTCAGCGCGGGAAGACCGGGATAAAACTCCGTTTCCCGCGCTGAGTATAAGAGCAAGATCTACTTGATCGTGCGTTTGAAGGTGAACGTACCGGTTTGACCCGGAGCTAATGTTCCTACCGCATCAGTAAGAACATTTGAAAGCGCCGAATCACCGGTGATAGTTCCACCGCGAGAATCGACCGCACTTCCGACAACCTGATCAGTAAACGTGCCCCAATTATTTGGCGCAGTAGTCCCATTTTCAGTGATCGTGAAACCGGTAGCCGTTAATCCAACGCTTCCGCCGCCGCTTGCCTGCGAAACGTTTGAATAGCTGATCACATACGTGATCACAGCACCCGGAACCGGATCGGTCGCACCGCCAACGCCCGTTGCATTTGCAACAGTTGCTGTTTTATCCAAACGAATAAAGCCGGTGAAAACCCGATCGATCGTGTCATTGGTCTTCGAAGTGTCGTTTTGCGACGTTGCACGAATGACGGTGTCATATCCGGTAAGTATCAAATTCCCTGCGGGAAGCGTGACACGTACCTGATAGTTAGCCGTGGCACCAGTTGCAACTGCAACATCAACAGATCCGCTGCTTGTCACATTTACCCAAGCCGATCCGTTGTAGATCTCAACAGTAGCGCCTGTTGGAACCGTCGGAGCGGTCAGTCTGATCGTGTCGTCAGCGTTACCCGTGTTTTGCAGTGTATTTGTGAAAACGACCGTACCCGAAGCGGTTGTAACACCCGTTACGGTCGAGCCAGCTGCCGCAGGCGCAGTGGTTGGAGCCACACCGGCAATACCAGTGTTTACACTAAGATTAGTGAAATCATTGTTATTGTTGGTAGGTCCTGTTGCGGCCGGTGAACCATTTGGTCCGTTGAGGACGCTGTAGGATTTGGTCAGCAGCGTCGGTTGTTGGAAACCTTGTGTCGGTGAAGCGGTTCCACCGATTATCGGTTCGTTAAAGTTGGCATTTCCGTCACCTTTATTCGGTGTGTTATCACCCGATTGATCGGTTACGGTAGCGGCGATCGAATTTGTACCAAATGCATCGACGATCTCATAGATCGGCGTGTTCGCATTTGCCGCAGTGACTTTAACGTCAAAACTAACGTTTCCGCTGCAAGCTCCGGCTGCAATCGCCGCACTCGAAACCGGGATCATGATCCTTGTCACGGTCGACAATGTTCCGGGAGCCGTAGCAGTATATGTCGCTGACAATGGTGCTGTGCTCAGAGGTGAGGTCGTGAAATACGTTCCCGAAGGCAGCGAGCTTACGTTTGTCAACTCCGTTCCAACCGGTATCGGAGCGATCACGTATACTCGGGCAGGGATTGGTCCCGCACCATCCGGATCAATGGTACTTAATGGTCTTGAACCGTCGTTACAAGCACTCGCCGTGTATGAAATGTTTGAGCCGATTGCAACCGGTCCCGCAGGAGCGGTCAGGTTTGCTCTGATCTGTGCGTCGTTTTCAACGAGCACGCTGATATCTCCGCGAGCTTCCCTTGAACCGTTTACAGCACCGGTTGAAACCGTATTTACTTCATTAGCCGAAGTATTTGCCGCTGCATTGTCAAAGGTTGGGGAAAGTGTCGCTTGGTCTCCAAGATATACTCGAAGCGTACTTCCCGTCGAAGCTGAGGCGCTGATGCTTAAAGTCACGCGAACCGTAACGGAAGCGCCCGCATTTAGCGGATAAAGAACAGTCGCGCCGTTTGTCAATATGTTTACCGGGGTTCCGGTCGGATTTACGACAGCTGCCGTTGGCGTTACACCGGACGGAAATTGGAAACTTCCTCCGTTTGCCAAAAATCTGACCGAGTCGTTAAAGTTTCCTGTATTCGTTACGAGGAAATCCATTGTCACACCGGTTTGTCCTGCCACGACTGAAGAATTCGTTTGCGCATCCGGGGTGATCGTTAAACCGGCGACCTTTGCAACCGTAACGGTAACTTCATTTGAAACCGTACTGTAGCTGTTTGTTCCATCGCTGTAGCTTGCGCTCGCCTGGTTTTTTATTTGCGTGTCAGCAGCCGTTTGGGCAAAGCCCTGAACTGCGAGCATAAACAGAAGCATTGACACCGCTGTTAATTTCAGCAATGTCTTGATCTGTATTAAAGAGTTTTTTGTATTCATCATTCTATCCTTAAAAAATGTCTTGTAAGACCTTTCAGACTCGCGAAAAGCAGCACGTCGCACTTGTAGCGGCGGCGGCAGATCATTCTGAAAGAAGTTTCCGTGGCTATTTCACGCGAACGCTGTAAAAGGCGTTTAACTCTTTGTCCGAATCGAGGGGTTGATCCCAACCGAATCGAACTTGCGTGTACATGCTCACCGGTGCTGCAACGAGTTTTTCAGAACCATCAGCTTGCTTTTCGCTGACCATTGGTTTTTTGGAAAAATTCTTGCCACCGTCGATCGAGTATTCAACGTCAGGCGAACCTTCACCTTTTGCTGAACCTGCGACGAATTCGGTTCCGGGCGGAATTTGACCTACCGTCTTGAACCCGCTCGCCTTCGCTTCGCCGTCATTTTTGGAGTTGATCTTCCAATTGATGACTTCACCGGGCTTTACAAGACCGGCTTTATCAACAGCGATCATCGAATCGTCTCTATTGACCGTTCCGGATAGATTGATCTTCACATCGGGGCGCAAAAAGGAAAGGATCGAACTCCCGCCTTTACTTGCAAAAACTGCCACCCCGCTAAGGAAAACCACGCCAAGAATCAGCGTTATTACCGAACGAGCGATCCGAATTTCCGGCTTCGTCGTTCTTTTGTTTTGGTTCCTATTAAGTTTCTTATTCATTTTTATTGTTTTCTCCGTTTAGCGATTGCTAACTATCTTTTCTTTTGTGTATTGCAATAGGATCCAGCACCTAAAGCAGGGTAGAACGGCACTAACTGCTCGTTTTAAACGCAGTAGATAATCTGGATACACAAGGGATCGACTCGAAGATCGAGCGACTGGGAGAATTTTTTGGGATATGATCAGGGGTTTTTAACTCGGGAGAAGAGCTGCAGCATTGAGGTTTGATGCCAAAGTCAGTATACAGGGTTAAACACTGTTTGGCAAGCACTTTTTCTGGTGGAGAATATTAGAGATAAACCCAACATTATCAACACTTTCTGGGGAATGGGCGGATAGCTGTTTTGCGTTACAACGTATAGCTTTGTGACGAATTGGTCAATAAAGACGTGTCGTTTTGAGTTCGAGGTGCGGGATTTTTAGGTAAAAGATCACGGGTCTCATTTCGTGTAGAACTCGGTTCCTTCGTTAATTTCGACCTTGATCTTTCCATTTTCGGCCGCATAATCCAGATGTGCTACCGCTTCCGATATTGCCAGAAATCTATGGATCTCCTGATCAACCGCGTCCGGAAACAGCTGTTGAGCAACATCCCACGCCGACACGCCATTCTTATTTACAATGCCGATCACCTTTTTCTGACGATCGTCGATCGACTTCCGATAGCGATTAAAAACTTCTTCAAAATCGTAGATAGGTTCGCCGTGTCCTCCATAGAGGACCGTTGGCGATTCGGCACGGATCCTGGCAAGACTTACAAGGTATTCGCCAAGCGAACGAAACCGCTGTCGGCGGTCGATCGGATCGGGAGAGATCACGGGATTTGGTGTTATTCGTTTTAGAACGCAATCGCCGCATATCAATGTGCGATCGGCCTTTCGGACAAATGAACATGACCCGGGTGTATGTCCCGGCGTGTGCAAAACTTGCAATGAGCCGCTTTCAAATTCCAGTTCCATTCCGTCTTCAAGACCAAGAAATTCGGTTTCGGCCAAGGAATCGGTGAGCAGACTTATATCCGAATATGCAGCGCGCATTTCTTCAAATACACGTTTTGGAACGCCCGCCTGATCCATGATCCGCTGATGATCGTCCTTTGCCAAACGTCCAAAAAGATGTCCCGTTTCCCAAGCGTGTACGAAGATATCTGCGTTCTTTGCGTCGTCTCTCACCTGTTTTGCCAATCCGCAGTGGTCTTCGTGCGCATGAGTTAAAACGATCCTTCTTATCCCTGAAAATTCTACGCCGTGTTTTCGTAATCCCGAACGAAGAGCGTCTGCCGCCGGTTTTGTCTTAGGCCCGGTATCGATCAAGGTCAAGGG
>JBGTEI010000618.1:0-4075 GCA_041747875.1 Pyrinomonadaceae bacterium
AAGTGACACTGTTACAAGACCGACACCGGCGATGCGGAAAGCGATGGCTGAAGCGGAAGTTGGCGACGATGTTTACAGCGAAGACCCGACGGTCAACCGTCTTCAGGAAAAAGCTGCGGAAATTTTTAATAAAGAAGCCGCGCTTTTTACGCCGACCGGTTCGATGGGTAATCAGATCGCTGTAAAACTTCACACTCGCCCCGGAGACGAAGTGATCATTGAAGAACGCGGACATATTTTTAATTGGGAACTCGGAATGCCCGCGGTCGCCTCGGGTGTCACGATCCGTCCTGTTCGCGCAGATCGAGAAAACGGAATGCTGACATGGGATGAGATCGCGCCGGCACTTCACGTAAACCAAGCTTATTATGCATGTCCTACCGGTTTAATTTGTCTTGAGAATACGAATAACTTTGGCGGCGGAAGCGTGATGACCGCCGAACAAACAAGTGAGATCTGCGCAAAGGCAAACGAGCAAGGAATTCCCGTTCATCTTGACGGCGCGCGGATATTCAATGCAGCGGCCGCGCAAAATGAAACGGTGGCGAATCTTACAAATAGTGTCGATTCCGTTCAGTTTTGTCTATCAAAAGGCTTGGGCGCACCCGTTGGCTCGATGATACTCGGATCAAACGAATTTATCGACGAAGCAAGAATTTGGCGAAAACGCTTTGGTGGTGGAATGCGGCAAGTCGGCGTACTCGCGGCTGCAGGATTGGTTGCGCTTGAAGAATCTCCGCCAAAACTCGTTGAAGATCACCAGAATGCCGCTCGTCTCGCGGAAGGTGTGGCAAATTTGCCCGGTCTAATGATCGATCCCGAAAGCGTTGAGACAAACATCGTCATTTTTGACGCAAGTGAAGCATCGATTTCCGCGAGTGAGATCTGCGAAAAGCTAAAAGAAGAAAGTATCCTCGCAATTCCGTTTGGAACAAAGATCCGGATGGTGACGCATTATGATATTTCGTCGGAGGATATCGAAACGACGCTCACATTTCTTTCCCGCCTGCTAAATAATTAAGATCGTAACTTCACGAATTTAAGAAAAAGGCATACACTCTTTTTTTGAAAACCCCCAAAGTATCAAAAAGGAATAAAGCGAAACGATGATAATTGCCATTGACGGACCCTCAGGCGCCGGAAAATCTACCCTCGGAAAGATGATCGCGAAGGAACTCGACCTCCTTTATTTGGATACCGGTGCAATGTATCGCGCCGTCGGGCTTGCCGTTTCTATTTCCGGCACCGATATTCGCGATCGTGAAGAGATCGTCGAAATTACAAAAGATGCCGAGATCGAACTCGTTGGAAAATCCGATAAACTCCGCGTTTTGCTTGACGGTATCGACGTTTCCTCCGAGATCCGGACAAACGAGATCGGGCAGATGGCTTCGGTCGTTTCGACAATTTCAGAGGTACGGGCAAGCCTCGTCGAAAGACAGCGAAAACTTGGAAAAGCGGCAAGAAACGGCGCAGTCCTTGACGGCCGGGATATTGGAACAGTCGTCTTTCCAAACGCTACGGTAAAATTCTATCTGACGGCAAAACCCGAAGCGCGCGCCCAAAGACGTTTTGAAGAAGACTCGGCAAAAGGCATTTCAACCACCTACCAAAAAACCCTCAACGAAATAAACAATCGGGACGCCCGTGATGAATCGCGCGAAGATTCGCCACTGACCATTGCCAAAGATGCGGTGGTCATCGACACAAGCGAAATGGATGAGACCACAGTTTTTGAGAAAATGCTCGAGGTTATCGGAAAGGCCCAAAAGGGCAAAGCTAGTTGACTTCAAAGGCGTCAATAGCTAAGATTCTCAATGCTCTTATGCGCCCGTAGCTCAGCCGGATAGAGCACCTGCCTTCTAAGCAGGGGGTCGCACGTTCGAGTCGTGCCGGGCGTATTACCCACTCTTTCAATAGTGGATTGCGAATTGAAAATTGAGATCTTATTATTCGATTTTTGAATTTTCACTTTTGAATTTTGAATTCTTACGGCGGCTATAGTTCAGTTGGTTAGAACGCCTGATTGTGGTTCAGGAGGTCGTGGGTTCGAGCCCCACTAGCCGCCCCATTTTTCGCAATATCTTACGGACACTTTTTAAGGGTGTCCGTTTTATGATTGCAGTTATTGCACATACGCTACCTTCTATGTGGAATTTGAAGGCATTTTAAGCAGTATAGGACAGAAACTCTTAAAGGTATAGAATTCTGCGTTTCTGACACCATCATTTCGGCAACGATCGACAAAACAATTGGCAAAGCAATACCGAATGGTCCTCATTAGAGGTGATTTTCAACAATAGCAGAAAGTCCTTAAACCAATGTGTAATGCTCCAACCGCCTTCCCTGAACAACATATAGGATTACGATAACTAAGTGCACAAGCACAATCAGTGCAGGAGTCGCCGCAACTCACATTTATAGCGTCACTTGAGCCGGGATCAACATAGTTACTTTGAGCACTAAGGGGGTTGGAGCAACTATAGAGTCTATGACCGGCAATGCAATGACCGAAGACAAGCGAACTTTTTTAATCAATTCTCGACGTCTTAAACCACCAAAGCTTTTTTCAATTTCTGAGCTGTGTTCAAGCAAATTCCTCTTTTTAGGTTGATCAATTGACAACCAAACCAAATCTTCCAAATCGTTTATATTAAGTTTTTTACACAGCTTTCGGTTAATGTCAGCAATTGATTTAGTTCCGTTACACATTTGCCAAACAAGTTACGATGTTTCGTTTAGGCAAATAGCCCTGTTAAACATTAGGTCGTAACTTAGAAATTCACTATCCAATTCCTAAACAACAGTGTCATCGGTTCGCGCTAAGGGATTGCCAACCATAGTTTTATCTTCTTTAGTTTTGTAGATTCAATTGTTCGGAACAGGATTGATCGGACCTTAGAATAATATGGTAATCATGAAGCTGACAAGTGAGTCGGTCGAAAGAAACATAGATTTATTGTGAACGGGTAAAACAAGAATTTGGTCGACTCGCTCGACCGTATTGATCTTGATGTAGACAGATTCGAGATTATAAGATCGCTCCTGGCTATCCTCACCGGCATTGCGGCAATCAGGCCTAATCTTGTTGAAGCTCGGCCAAAAGTAACTGGGCAAGACCCCGAAAGAGTGGCCGAATATTTTCGTATGCCCCAAAATGACTTGAATGACGAGTTTTTTGAGAACTTTATGAAGTAGGATAGATTGTCGTCCGCGCACAAGAGTTCGCAATAATTTTGCACATTGTGATCCTCATGCCCTCGAAATTAAGTTGCACATAAATTCTACATTCATAGGTAGTCACAACCTATCGAAGCCGCCCTATTATTTTTAATAGTTTACGGACATCCTTTGATCATCCTTATTTCGTTGTTGCACCCGTATTGCATATAGGTAGCTGTTTACTTCACATTTCGCGATAAATCCACTTAAGTAATTGTCGAAAAGGATGCCACTAAATTTGTATTCGGGGCAAGATGGCCAGCAACGGTCAGTATCGCGGCAAGGTAACAAAGTACAATTGCCTTGTCAATTGCTTTGCAACATGGTATGATTTACTCGGTTTTGCTGCGGGAGACCATTCTCATTATGACCTGCGTATTCAAGGTCTTCAGTCATTTTGACCGATGATCCTATAGTCAGTACCCTTCCTATAAATCGATAAGTTGTTTTAATGCTTCAATTGTAGTCAAATTTCTGAGTGGCATATCATTTGCTATGGAATTGGTGAACCGCGTGGCGGTCGAAGCCGATCCGAAAATGCCGGAATGAAATGGCTGTTCTGCACTACGTTCCTTTGTAAGCATGCGGAATTTCCCGCGCATATTCAATTATTAGTCCATCACCAATGACAATTGAGGAAAAGAAAAATAAGGGATCCCAGCGAAATATGGATCGCGGTTTCAGTATCGTTGAGGTTCTCATCGTGTTACTGATCCTGGCGATCTTTGTGACACTCGCTCTCATGTCGACTACGAGGGCCCGTTCATCCTTTCAGTTTTCAAACACTGTCGTTACTCTAAAGTCCTATTTGGAGAAAGCAATTGCAGACTCCCGACGGCGTAAAGCCATGGGA
>JBGTEI010000619.1:0-3127 GCA_041747875.1 Pyrinomonadaceae bacterium
AACATTTGGTCCGACGCTTCCGATCGCGACTTTTGAAACCGAAGACGAAGCGATCGAGCTTGCCAATGATACCGATTTTGGTCTGACGGCAAGTGTTTGGACAGGAGATCTGAAAAAAGGAAAACGCGTGGCGGAAAAGATCCTCGCGGGAACCGTAAACGTTAACGAAGTTTTATACACGCATGGGATCGGACAAACACCCTGGGGCGGATTTAAGGATTCAGGTTACGGCCGAACGCATGGGAAAGAAGGCTTGATGGAGCTCGTCGCCACACAGCATATTCATGTAAACAGGTTTTTGTTTATGCCGGACGTTTGGTGGTTTGGCTATTCAAAAAACGCGATCGAAACCTTTAAGCAGATGTCGCGGACTTTCTCGAGCGGTTCTGTTTTTCGAACGCTTGGCTTTTTGCCTCAGATGTGGAAAAGGATCAGGGAGCTTAGTAAAAAGTAGAGATTTATTGAGCGAAAAAAAGAGGCTGAGCAATTTTTATGTTGCTCAGCCTCTTTTTAGTTTAGGGGGCTTGCTGATGGAGGTTTTCGTTTGCTTTGCAAACGTGCAGGCAGGCTGCCTGCGCTCCGGTTAGAATGTAAATTTGGCGCCGAATTGGAATTGGCGCGGGTCGAATGAGGCGGTCGGGCGACTGTAGAATCGACCGTTGCCTGCGCGCTCACCAAAATCATTTACATCATTAAAGAACGGCGATGCCGAACCTTCATTGAATCGATTAAAGAGATTGAAAACCTCACCGATCAGATCGATCTTATATCTTTCACCAAAGCGGATCGCACGGCTCAATCTCAGATCTACGTTTGCATAGGAATGCGTGATTCCCATGTTGCGGCCCAAATTACCAGTGGTAAACGGAGGCGCAACTGTCAGCAATCCGCTTGAATCAACATTTGGTCTGTCCGTTTGAGTCGATTGGTCGTTGTTTGAATCCACATTTGTAATTATGTTAAACGGACGACCTGACGAAAGCTCGATTATCGGAGCTACGGTGAAATCAGAGAAGATCTTCTTCCACATTGTATCGTTGCCGCTCCACCCGCTAGGCGACGTCAAAACACCGCTGAAAACGAATCGATGACGCTGATCAAACAAGGAGTTTGATTTTTCCGCGCGGAAATTATTTACGTCCTGCGCAAGAAGCAGCGTCTGTAGATCCGAAGAATCATCGATCGAATGCGACCAGGTATAGGAAGCTAAGAATGTGAAGTTGTTTGCAAATTTGCGCTTGAGCTCAACATTCAAGGCATTATAGGTCGAGTTGCCGTCCGAAGACTGAGCATTGATCGCGCCAAATGGTGTCAGCGTTCCCGGAGTTCTAAAACTTCCGGCGAGCGTACTGTCAAGAACCGCCTTCGAAACGAGACCACCCGAAAGTGCCCGTGCTAAAAAGTAGTTTGGCGCATTCGGACGGAAGAAGTTTGCAATTGCAGGTGCGACCGTTCGGCTGCCCAAATTTGCAAGCGGTGCAGCTACCATTCCCGGTATCAATGCGGCAAAAGTTGTCCCCGCATTTGGATATGGATTTGAACCGGCCGGTGTCGCCAATGTAAAGCATGTGACTCCCGGCGGAACAGCAACCGGACAAGCGCCCAATCCTGAAGCTGCAGATGAAGGAATCGAAAATGCAACCGCTTCCTGTGTATTAAGTGGTACACGTCCCGTGTAGCGCTGGAAGTTTTGAACCTGGAGCGCTGTATCTGGAGTGTTCAGATCTGTCGGATGCGGAAGATGTTTTGCAAAAACCCCAATGTATCCAACGGAAAGCGACATATTGTTTGTCAGCTGACGCTCAACCGTAAAGTTTGCTTGCGTAGCGTAGGCATATTCAAAGTCTTTTGTGATCGGCAGCGTAAAGGGAAGGACAGCTCCGAAACCCGGAAATGTCTGATCATCAAAACGCTGTCTGCCGGTCTGATAGGTCGCCGATGCAGCTACACCCGGCGTTACTCCCGGTATAACAGTACCCTGGAAGATCTGGGCTGCATTCAGCAAATTTGTAGGTGTCGGGCTACCTGCCGTGAAAACGCCCTGCTGCTGCTGAGCCGCATCGCCAATATCGGAGTTTGTCGCGATAGCAAGCAATGGATGATCATAAAATAATCCGAAAGCGCCGCGGATACTCGTTTTGCCGTCGCTCCACGGATCAAATGCGAATCCTAATCTCGGAGCCCAATTGTTTTTATCACGCGGGATTCCCTGCTGTACATTTACAGCATCCTGAGCTGCTAGAATATCCGCCGCTGAAAGCGAGATCCCGGAAAGAGGATCGCTAAACCCTACCGTATCGATCTGCTTTGTCAGCTCGATGTCATACCGGACACCATAATTGATCGTGAAATTCGGTCTTACTCTCCACGTATCCTGAGCATAAAATGCGATCGGCTTATTGCTAAAGCTTCCGGTCGGATCTCCAAAGCCCTGGATAAATGTCGAAGGCAAACCGAGACCATACGATTGGACCGGTGTGAAATCGGGCAGCCCGGCAAATCCTGCATTCAGGTTTGTCGCGGCAAAAGGACCAAAGTTAAACAAGCCGGCAAAGTTTAGTTCAAACTGGAAAGCCGGGATATTTACAAAGCTGTAGTCTCCGCCAAATTTGAAAATGTGGTCGCCTTTTACCCAGCTCAGGTTGTCGGCAAACTGGTATCGATTTTCTGTTCGGACAACGGGCGAGAAAAGTTCACGTCCGATGAATGCTGCACCAGATATATTAAACGAAACCGCTTCCTCATTTTGTGAACGGAATGTCGTTTCTCTCCGGCCGAAATTAAACTTAAATTCGTTAGCCATATTCGACGTCAAGACCGAATTAAGTTGTGTCGAAAATGAATAATCGGTAAGCTCCTGAACACCGGTTCGGGAGAAATCGTTTTGTCCCAAAGATTGGTTTTGCGATTCTACCTGGATACCTGTGATATCACTTGTATTCCAGCCAAAACGCATCGTCAATTGATTTGTGTTGTTGACAGCATGATCGCCGCGGATCGAGAAAAAGTTTGTGTTATCCGTTACAGGAAATACTCTCTGGAGATCATTCAGCGGACGGAATGCGATCGGCAAACCATTTGTTCCGGTAGTCCCGGATGGTACCGGAGCTCCTGAGAGCAAAAATCT
>JBGTEI010000620.1:0-3294 GCA_041747875.1 Pyrinomonadaceae bacterium
TTTTGAAAGCACTCGGAATGCCTTTTCGGCAATAAAAGAGAAGAGTTAAATAGATATGGCTAAAACCAGTAAAATCGTAAAAAACGAAATGCGCAAGAAAACGGTTGCGAGATACACCGTCAAGCGCAAGGCTTTAAAGAAGGTTATTAATAACCCTGAATCGACTCCGGAAGAAATAGATGCGGCACAGATCTCGCTCCAGAAACTTCCGAGAAATTCGAGTCCGGTAAGGGTAGTAAATCGTTGTTCGCAAACAGGGCGTCCCCGTGGTTATTTGCGAAAATTTGGTATTTCTCGGATTGCTTTGCGTGAACTGGCTTTGCAAGGTCAGATCCCGGGTGTTGTGAAATCGAGTTGGTAATTTTAATTGCGAATTTATGAATTCCGGAATGGCTTTGAGTAAGCCCGGACCGGAAAATTGAAATTCGAGATCGTATAACGGAGTATAAATAAGAATGACAGATCCAATCGCTGATATGCTCACGAGGATTCGTAACGCGATAAGTGCAAAGCACGCGCGTGTCGATATTCCCGGTTCGAAAATGAAATTGGAAGTAGCAAGGGTTTTGAAAGAAGAAGGTTACATCAATAATTTTGTAACTAAAGGAGATAAACCCAAATTTGTGATCCGCGTTTTCTTGCGCTATGACGCCAAGGGAGTTTCGTCGATTACCCATATTTCACGAGTTTCAAGCCCGGGAAGAAGAGTTTACGTTGGAGCAACCGAAATTCCCAAGGTTCTTGGCGGTTACGGTGTAAATATTTTGTCTACATCGAAAGGCCTAATGAGCGGGAAGAATGCGCGCCGGGAAAATATAGGCGGCGAGCTAATTGCAAACATTTATTAAAAAGAATTGGTCTCGATCGACGGCGCGAAGTGCCGGCTCAGATAAGTAGACTAATCACGTAAAGAAATTATGTCACGAGTAGGAAAAAAACCAATCGATGTGCCGGCAGGCGTTACTGTTACGATTCGCGAAGACGAATTGGAAGTAAAAGGTCCGAAGGGTACGATGAAGGCGCCGGTTCCGAGCGGGATTGAATTCACACAGGAAGAGGGTGTACTTACTGCGAATCGCAAAAATGATGATCATGCAGCGATCCACGGTCTTGCGAGAGCGCTCGCAAATAATGCGGTTGTTGGTGTAACAGAAGGATTTACGCAGCAAATGGATGTCGTTGGCGTTGGCTACAAGGCAGATCTACAAGGAAAGAAACTTGTATTTGCGTTGGGCTATTCTCATCCGGTTGAATACTCATTGCCGGATGGAATCGACTGCACGATCGAGCGTTTAAATACGAAGGCAACGATTCAGCAATATCAAACGACTTTGACACTTAGCGGAATTGATAAACAGAGGCTTGGACAAGTTGCGGCAGAATTGGCGCGATTGAGAAAACCGGATGCTTATAAAGGTAAGGGAATTCGGTATTCAGATAGATTCTACAGATTGAAACAAGGTAAAACGGCAGCATAGTCGTTAATGGAATTACGATGGCAAAAAAAAGCAGAGCAGAGATTCGACGCGGCGTTCATAGCCGAATCCGAAAGAAAGTCAGCGGCACGTCTGAACGTCCGAGACTGGCGGTTTTTCGAAGTATTAACCATATCTATGCTCAGGTGATCGATGACGTAAACGGGAAAACGTTGGCGTCTGCTTCGTCTCTTGAGAAAAGTTTAAAGGTTAAATCCGGCGGTACGGTTGACGGCGCGGTGGTCATTGGAAAGGCGATCGCCGAGCGTGCGATCAGTGCAGGTGTCAATACAGTAGTTTTCGACCGTGGCGGATATATCTATCACGGGAGAGTAAAGGCATTGCTTGATGCAACCCGCGAAGGCGGATTGAATAAGGACGAAGGTTCGACCAAAAAAGGCGGAAAAAAGGCAAAAGGTGAAGTGAAACCGGAAGTCGAAGCAGAAGTCGCCGAAGCAAAACCGAAAAAGGCAAAAGCTGAGAAAAGCTCGTCAAAGAAAACTGATGAGGCACCGAAGGAAGAAACCAAAGACTTAGAAACAGACGAGAATAAAGATGAATAGAAAAAGAATTTCACCGGACAATCTGATCTTAAATGACCAGTTGATCTCTATAAACCGTGTTACCAAGGTTGTAAAAGGCGGTAAAAATATGTCATTTGCGGCTTTGGTCGTGGTTGGCGATGGTGCGGGTCATGTAGGATTTGGAACCGGAAAAGCAAAGGAAGTTCCAAACGCGATCAAGAAAGCGATCGAGGCCGCAAAGAATGATCTTATTCATGTGACGCTTATCGACGACACGCTTCCGCACGAGATAATTGGCAGATTTGGTGCCGGAAGGGTTTTGATCAAGCCGGCCGCGCAGGGTACCGGCGTTATCGCCGGCGGAGCTGTTCGGGCGATCATGCAGTCATTGGGTGTTCATAACGTAAGAACAAAGATCCTCGGATCGACGAATCATCATAGTGTGATCCGTGCAACTTTTGACGGATTATTGAGAATGAAAGATCCGATGGATATTGCCAGAATGCGCGGAATGCAAGTAGAAGAATTATTATAGGTTTTTGGTATTTAGTTGGAAATTTTAGAAAAATGGCGAAGAAAACAGAAAACAAAGAAGGCAGCATCAAGATCCAGTACTATAAAAGCATGATTGGATATTCAAAAAAGCAAAAAGCGATGGTCAAGGCTCTAGGATTAAGTAAAATGAATCAAATAGTTGAAAAGCCTGACAATGCATCGATGCGCGGCGTGGTCGCAAAGATCCCGCATATGCTGAGAATAGTAGAATAGATTTGATCGATGGTAAATTGCTGAAGGCAGATGGTCGGAATATGCTTGCGAACCATTTTTAATTCACTTTTTGCCATTTATAATTTGGTGAGGATAGAACAATGGCATTAGCACTTAATGATTTACACCCGACACCCGGCTCAACGCATAAGAAGAAAAGACGTGGTCGCGGACCCGGTTCGGGTTTAGGAAAAACGGCTGGACGCGGACATAAAGGACAGAAATCGCGCTCTGGTTATTCACGTCGGGCAGGATTTGAAGGCGGCCAGATGCCGCTTCAAAGAAGACTGCCGAAGCGGGGATTTACAAACATATTTAAGCGACAATGGATCGAAGTGCGCCTTTCAACGCTCGAAGAGAACTTTAACGCAGGCGATGAAATCACCCCTGAAATACTGCGCGAGCGCGGTTTGATAAAGAAAGCAAAGCACGATCTTGTAATTCTCGGTAACGGTGAAATTAGTAAAAAGCTGACTGTTTCAGCTCATCGATACACGAAAACTGCGAAGGCTAAGATCGAAAAAGCC
>JBGTEI010000621.1:0-4217 GCA_041747875.1 Pyrinomonadaceae bacterium
GGCAAGCAATCCCGTTGCGATACCGCCCAAAGTCATCGAAGTTGCAAAGAATTGAGGTTTGCCCGGAATTAATCCTTCCGGATGCGTGACGTAAGGTACGATCTGTTCCGCCGGCTGGATGACGCATCCGCTGAGGCCCGCAAACGCAAGCGATGCCCCCATAACCTTTATAAAGTTACGTCGGCTAAGCGAACTATCCCATTCTTCGGCATGGCTCGGATATTCGTATTTAACAAATTCCTCAAATTCAGGCGCGTCTACGAATTCTTCGACACTTCGCCAGTATTCCTTACCGTTTTGGCGGAGGATTTTATTCTTTAATAATGCAAAGTTAGTTTTACTGTCTTTGCTATGCATTCGTTTTTAGTTCCTCAGTTTCTTCGTATCTCAGCCACCGAAATGACTACATTCTTATCTGTGACAAGTTGAACAACTCGTAAGTAATTCTTTGCTTCTGAGCTTGCTGATCTTTTCATTTACTTCGATCTGCTGCTCGTCTGTTATATTTCTTGGATTCCAGGACGTATTAAAGATCTCGGATTTTGGTCTGATATTTGGTGCCGGATCTCTGTGGCACGAAAGACACCATTCCATCTGAAGGGTGTTTTGTTGATAGACCGCCGCCATATTTCCTACATCTCCATGGCAGCTTGCGCATCCTACACCTTTTGCGACGTGGATACTGTGATCAAAATAAACATATCCCGGTAGATCGTGTACCCGCTGCCATTCGATTGGCTTGTTGTCTCTGAAGCTGGCTCTGATTGGTTCCAAATATGGCTGATCGGCAAACAACTGATTGTGACAATTCATACAGGTTTGAGTCGGCGGGACACCTGCTTGCGCGGAAGTTTCAACGGTGGAGTGGCAATATCGGCAATCGATCCCATCGTCGCCAACGTGGTGACGGTGACTAAACTGAACGGGTTGCTGTTTCTCCAAATACTGTCCGGTTATATATCCCGACCGTGCAGCATAGGACCAAACAAGGAATGCAACCCCAGCTAAAACAATTGCCATCGCCATACTCGCTTTGGCTATATTGTTTGCTCCGCGATGAAAAAGTTGAGCCATTTTATTATCTCGATTCTGGATTCAATTAAGGCTATAGTCCGCAATCCGCCCGATTGTTCTGTAAGTACAAGCGATTATTAAACAAACTACGATTTTTGTGTTTTGTGTCGATTAGTGCAAAAACTTAGTTTCTAATTCTACCCAATCCTACAAAATCCGCAAATTCTAATATGAAAATAAACAGTATATCTATATTGTGCAAGTTTTCACAAAATTAGAATATCTCATAAGATAATTAAGTTTATTGTTTCGCTGCTAACAATTCCGCCGCGTTTTCAGAAGTTATTTCCTACCGCGATGACAGCAGCGCAACCCCTATTGCCGCCGCATTCCTGCCGAGGCTGCCCTGCACGATCTCAACCGTTTTAAAGCTCGGAGCAAACGATAGTTCTTTTGCTCTTGCCCTTATTGCATCAAGTACAAGGTTTTCCGCCCGCATGATCTCGCCGCCGACAACAATTCGCTCAATATTTAATAGATTAATTACGCTCGCGACAGCCGTTCCGACGTAAAACCCGGTTCTCTCAAGCATAAGCTGGGCGAAATCATCCTCATTCTTCGCCTCTCTAACAACATCCTCGATCGTAATATTATCTTCCCCGGTTTTGTTAAGCGATGACGTTGGATCCTGATGAAAACGACCTTTCGTGCGTTTCACAATGCTTCGGGATGAAGCGAGATCTTCGAGCCGCATTCCCTCTGAATTGACTGCGAAGTATCCAAATTCTCCTGCAAAACCCGAATCACCGTGCCATAATTTATTATCAAAAATAAGTGCTCCGCCTACTCCGTCACCAAGCGTAATATAAAACATATCCTTCGATCCGCGCCCCGAGCCGCTGCTGTATTCACCAAAAGCTGCTGCATTAGCGTCATTTTCGATATATGCCTTTACCCCGGATACGTTTGCTATTTCTTTTACAAGATCGATCTTTGTATGTTCGGGAAGATGAGCGGAATATTCGACACGGCTTGTCGAGATATCAATAAGACCCGGGATCGCGATCCCGACTTTTTCAAACTGTCCAAATTCCTTCTTTATTTTTTCAATAAACGAATTTAGGTCCTGAGCTACGGCTACTCCGGAATCCGTTTTCAGTGAAAAAGATCCTGCAACCTGATCATCGCTACCAAGGCACACCGCCAGAAGTGCCGAATTGGTCACTTCGATTCCCACGCGTTTGTCAGTATTTAAAAAATCTTCGTTCATCACTAAAGCGCCTTTAGCTTCAATTATTTAGGTAAAAATATATTGCGATTCTAGACACTGGTATATCGACTGTCAATCAAAATCGATTCAAACGAAAAGTGTTTGACTCAAAGTCCGCGTAAAGTTAACCTTCTCTTGTTAGCGTTCGGTAAAAATCCTTCTAAATATGGAACAAACATTTTACCAACTATTTGAGCAATACGGAATTTATGCAGTTCTGGCTCTTTGCACCATAGAAGGGGATATCACCCTCCTGCTCGCAGGGGTCCTTGCGCACAATGGTTATTTTGGTCCTTTTAGTTTTCTGAAAGTTTATATTTTTGGAACACTTGGCGGAATGATCGGCGACCTTTTCGGCTACGCAGTTGGGAGACTTTTTCAACAGACGGTTAGAAATTACAGCTTTTACAAAATGGCGCAGCCGAGAATTGAACGGCTTGTCGATAAATTCGGCGGTTTTGCAGTTATCGTATCGAAATACATTTACGGGATTCGAACGGCAATGTGCCTTTTCAACGGCGTCGGGAGAATGCCGCTTTCAAGGTTTCTGTTTCTTGATTTTATAAGCTGTTCGGTATGGGTTTTGTTGCTTACAAGTGTTGGGTTTTTCTTTAGCGGCGCGATAACGACGATCATCGGCGATTTCAAACAGATCGGGATCGCGGTCTTCTTTATTGCTCTTTCTGGCGTCATCGTATTCTATTTGATCGAAAGATTTCTTCTTTCTGAAAAACTTGAAGAAACAAGTCCGGAAACGATCTTAAAGCTCGAAGAAAAGATCCACAATATTGAGGAAAAACTGCATATCGGACATGTCGCTCATCGAATACACCGGACGGGTGACCGTAAACCGGAAGATAATGATACCGAGGATCCAGGAAAAGGATCCGGGATCGCGCAGGAAAAACCGGATGAAACAAAAGCGGCAAAAGCTGCCAATGATTGAAGTTCGCCTTCTGGTTTTCGGTTGGCAAACCTTTTTAGACACTTCTCCCGTCTAACGCCTGTAAACATTAACAAAATTAATTGCAGGATCCATATCACGGTGCTTATGAAAAAGAAAATATTACTCGGGTTAATTTTAACTTTAACCACGGCTTTTACGGTAAGTGGACAGGATTTTGACCGGCTCGCTAAGTTGGCAAATGATCTCAGATTACAATCGGAAGATCTTGTCAGCCGGACAAATAAAGTGATCAGGAAAGACGGAACACACTCCAGCAATGAGATCGAAAATGCCTTTCTGGCGGAACAATTGCGAGCCAGTACGATCCTTATTAAACGGATCATTGATGATCGATATCTGGCCAGCGAAGTGAGGTACGCGGGTATGGTACTTGCAGATCTTGCGGAAAAATTTCCCGTTGAGGGGAAAAATAGATTTGAATGGAAAAAGGCGGCCGATACTATAAACGAACTGAGCCGGGAACTTCGTGGCTTGAATATTGGTGTTAACTTCGAAAAAGCCGGGTATCGTGTCGATTACGCAAGTATCTTGGGAAAAGCGATCTGGAGCGGAATGGTTGACGCCGATGTCCAGCTGACGGTAAAAGGAGATAAAGTATCTGTTCAGACAATGTCAGGAAGGGAATATGCGGACGGTGCTTACAGCTTTAGCTCAAAGATCCCAAGACAATCGCGGATCCGCGTTGGCGTATTGATCAAGAATGGCCGCGGTAAAGCACACGTAATGCAGCAGCCTGAACAGGATAATAATTATACGACGCGATCATTCAGATCAAAGATGAAGAGGGAGGGGCGAAGCCCTTTTCGGTGGAGATTTACTGGTATAGACGCTGATCGCAAAAACGTGTAGCGCCGTTCGTCTCGACGGCTGTCCTGAGAGCGTCTCGCTCTCAGGACGCGTCAGTAGATGACAACGTAAGCGACGGCAAGATGCCGCCGCGACAGCCACCGCGCGCGGTGGCGCTAC
>JBGTEI010000622.1:0-2673 GCA_041747875.1 Pyrinomonadaceae bacterium
GAATATTCGAGAGATCACCGAAAAGATCGATATTATGCGTTGGGGACACGCGATGATATCGCCGCGGACAAATTTTGTCTGGAGCGGTGAACGTGAAAAAGCGCAGCAGCCATTTCGAAATATTCATTTTGCGCATTCGGATCTGAGCGGGATAGCAATATTTGAAGAAGCATTTCATCATGGATTGCGTGCTGCGGGTGAAGTGATCAAAACGAAATAAGACGGGGATATGGCGGAGCGAGATCCAAAACAAAACATCTGGCTTTTTTCGAGGGAAATAGATCTGTCTGTTTTTCTCGGGAGCGCTATCGTGTCTTTGCTGCTGCTTGCGATCGGATGGAAACTCGGTTTTATAAATGAAGAGACGCCCGATTGGACGTGGATCTCAGCTATATTACTGATCGATGTTGCGCATGTTTGGTCAACAAGTTTTCGGACATATTTTGATACGGAAGAACTTAAGTCGCGCATTTGGCTTTATACTTTGGTGCCGATCCTTGGATACATTTTTGGCGTTACGCTCTATTCCGAAGGCCGGATGTTTTTCTGGCGGTGCCTAGCATATTTGGCGGTTTTTCATTTTGTTCGTCAGCAGTATGGATGGGTTGCGCTTTATCGTGCAAAAGCGAAGGAGACTTCAAAGACGACCTGGTGGATCGATACGGTAGCTGTCTATCTGGCTACGATTTATCCGCTGGCGTATTGGATGACGGCTTCAAAACGAAACTTCGCATGGTTTGTAGACGGAGATTTTTTAGTATTTCCGCAAGCGATCGAGACGATACTTTTTCCAATATATATAGCCGCGCTCGCAGTATATTTCGGCAAATCTTTTTACCAATGGATTTCCGCTGGGTTTTGGAATCCGGGTAAAGATATCGTTGTTTTGACAACAGCGATCTGCTGGTATGTCGGGATCGTCGCGCTGAATTCAGATTACGCCTTTACTGTGACAAATGTGATCATCCACGGCGTTCCCTATTTTGCGTTGATATATTTTTATGCGAAGGCGAGGCGCGAAAATGCGACAAAATTTTATCGAACGATCTCGCATAATTGGCTTGTATTTTTGGCGTCGCTTTGGGCCTTGGCATATATTGAAGAACTGTTCTGGCATCGCGGCGTCTGGCACGAAAAGAACTGGCTTTTTGGCGGAAACTGGGATCTTGAAGAGTGGAAAATGTATATTGTTCCGCTTTTGGCAGTTCCCCAACTCACGCACTACGTGCTTGACGGTTTTATCTGGAAGCGAAAATATAATGCAAACTTCCGGTTGATAAGTTAAATTAGAGATCGCAATGAATTCACTTTTCAACAGATCCGGTGCGGTATTTTTTCTGACGCTAACGTTTTTTGCGTTTGCGTCGCAAAGCTGTAAAGTGCCGGGTACGTCTTCCACGCCATTGGATGTTTTTGAATCGGATGATACTGATGAGGCGATCGAATTGATCGACGAAGCGAACAGGAATTTGAAAAGCATCAGGGTTCTTTATAATCAAAATAATTCAAAGGTTGCCGAACTTACAAAGGCACTTCAGGCACAGGAAATTGAAAAGGTTCAGAAATTGACTGACGAACTTTCGCTAATAATCAACGACGGTTATGTTTTCGCTGAAAGTGCAAAAGAAAAGATCGAAAAAGCTCAAACGCTTAATATCAATCCGGATTGGAAGGATTATTTGAGGCTAAAAGGGATGAGTCTTGATATGCAGATCAAGGCATTTGATTTCCGCCGCGAATCCGCAATACTTTTTCGCGAGAAATTCGGCGGTGCGGATAAACTCCAAATGGCCCAGGCTGCGGATAAATTTAAGAAGAACGAAGAAAACTTCGCAAAATATATTGTGCAAGCCGAAGATTTAAACAAGCAAGCTGATGCGTTGGCGAAAGATGTAGAGAAAAAATAAAAGGCCAGATCTTTCGAACCAGCCTATTCCTATTACAAAAAAACCGAGTACAACTAGTTTTCTTCGTCATCATTATCGAGATTTGTCTTAAATTCAAAATTTCCGCCATCAAATACAAAATTACCGCCTTTTGATTTATCCGGTGTTACTTTTACGGTTCGACTCTTTTTGTCCCGAATTACGGTTAAAGTAACTTCGCCTTCATCCTTAAGACCAAGCGAATGGATCATATCGTAAGTGCGTTCAACCTTCTTGCCGTCTATTTCGGTAATTACATCGCCGGCTTTGAGTCCCGCTTTTTCAGCGGGGCTGTCTTTGCCTACGCTGCTTACAAGCAAACCTTTGCCGTCTGAAATTCCGAAATAATTACCAAGCTGGTCAGTAAGTTGTGTAACGTTGACGCCGATCGTCCGGCTTGAAATCCTAAATAAAGTGTTTCCGGTTGCGGTTCCGAATCCCGGAACCCTTGGTATGGTGACCGCTCCGGGTGCAGACGGCATTCTTTGAATTGTTACGCCGCCCGGCATTCTCGGTGCATCCGGCATTTCCGGAAATGTAAATACACCTGTACCATTTGCGCTATTTCTAAAGAAAACGTTTTCACGCTGACCGATCTTTACATCGAAATCACGTTCGCTGCCTGCCCGGAGGACAGTAATTTTTGCGTTGTGATCCGGTGCTACTTCTGAGATCATGCGCGTCAATTTGCGCACGCTTGTTACGTTTTCGCCGTCAAACTTAACTACAACATCACCATCTTTCAACC
>JBGTEI010000623.1:0-8178 GCA_041747875.1 Pyrinomonadaceae bacterium
AGCGGTGGAAAACTCGAGTTTAAGTACGAAAGCCAAAGAGTTGAAGCTGCTCGAAAATTGATCAACATGCAAGTAATCGCGGTACGGGAATTTTAATCTGCCGTGCTGCTAATGAACAAACTGAACACGGGGCAATCGTAAGATTGCCCTTACTTTTTGATTCTAATGGCGCGCCAGGCAGGACTCAAATCTAACCGCCCCATTTAGAATTAGTAAGCTGTGAGCGCCTTTGCGTGAACAGTTTTGTTTTGAACAAAAGTACAAAAGATTCGTACACGTCTTAGAGAATTCAAATGAGAGGCTCTAAATGTTCTGTCCAACGTGTGGAAAAGAAAACTCGTCGGAGATCAAGTATTGTGCGTCATGCGGGACAAATCTTGAGGCTGTTTCAAATGCGCTGACGGGTTAAGAAGAAGACTTTTTTATGCGTATCGATGGCGGGATCGACCAATTGTTCGCACGATATTCCGAGCACGTTTTTAAGCAGCGCGGCTCAAATGAAAGCAGCGTTGCGAGATCATGGAGGTTGCTTGGTCAGAGTTTTGTCACCTCTGTCCTCGAGATGAACCTTTTTGTTTTGATGTGGAATTTCCTTCCGCTTCGGCTGATGCTTCTCTTGATATCGTCCCCTTTTAGGCTACTTTCCGAGAGAAGCCGGGAATCGCGACAACACGCAAATCAACTCGAAAACTACAGACCACCCGAATTAGGCGAACCTGTTCGCGGACAGTTCTTATCCGGCTCCGTCCCTAGCGTTGTTGAAGACACAACGATAAATCTAAAAATCACCAAATCCTCAAACAAGAAAACTACGCCGATCACAGATAAATTGGAATAGCGGTTGGTAGCATTTCAAGCACGTTATATTCGGTATGCGGCAGGAATATTCAACAATTTCCCAACGCGCTCATCAAAAATTTTTTGACTATTGCTACAGTGTCGAGCAAATTATCTTCGTTTTTTTCACTGCGTGACAAAATCAGAATGACGGAATGTGGAATTCAGTCCTAATGCCGCCGATTTAAACTGCCCTGGTAATTCCAGATCTTGACCCGTTAGATCAACACCCACGTGTCAATTGATCGGTTCTAAAAATTCGGATGCATTATATTTTGGTGAACCGATCTTTCTGTCGATTTGAAAGGCGGTCATCGATTCTGCCGGATATGGGACGAGTAGCCGCTGCAATTCATCCGTATTGTGATTCTCAGGATCCAGCCATTCATCGTATTCTTCGGAATGAAGATAGACGGGCATGCGTTCGTGGATCGGCGCGATGAGTTCATTTGCGGTAGTTGTAACGATCGCGCAGCTTTCCAGAGTCTCGCCGGTTTCGTCGTCGAGCCAGGTATCAAAAATACCGGCAAATGCCGCGATCGGTTTTTCTTTTATTTTTACGAGATACGGCTGTTTGTGATCCGGCAATTTTTTCCATTCGATAAAACCGGAATTGGCGATCAGGCAGCGTGAACGCTTAAATGGTTCACGCCAGGTCGGTTTTGAAGCAATACCTTCAGCGCGTGCGTTTATCGTCGGATATTTTAATTTCTTTGTCTTAGACCAATGCGGTACGAGCATCCATTGCATCGGCACCGCTTTTCTTTTGCCATCTTGCTCGTGGATTACCATCACCTCGTGCGTCGGGGCAACGTTATAATTTGGCTTCCAGGGCACGTCTGAAATATCTATCCTAAATTCTTCACCTGCCAGAGCAGGATCGTCCAAAACAAACCTTCCGCACATTTCGCTCAACCTCCGTTTTTTAAATGATACCAAAATTGATGAAAAACCTTTAGATAGATGATTTTCATATTCGCGTATTTGTAGTAACTTGTTGTAAATGCAAAGGCTTTCAGAAACTATAAAAAATGTCTTTCCGGACAAGCGGATATTGATCGTGGGCGATCTTGTCGCCGATCAATTCTTGCGCGGGACGATCGACCGCGTTTCGCGTGAAGCACCTGTTTTTATTATGCGGCACGATGAAACGGAAACACGTGCCGGCGGTGCGGCAAATGCGTCGGCGAATGTTTCCACGTTGGGCGGGAAAGCGGTTGCGGTTGGATTAGTTGGGAACGATTTAAACGGAAAAGATCTTCTTGCGGCGCTTGATCGATCGCGAGTCGATTGCGAGTCCATAGTTTCTAGTGATGATTTTCAGACGACGACAAAAGTTCGCGTTTTAGCCGGTCAGCATTATGCACAGAGGCAGCAGGTGATCCGGATCGATTACGAAAACGGTCGCGGGATCGATGAAGAATCTGCGCTCCTGCTAAAACAAAATGCGGCGGAAGCTGCGCTTGAGTGCGACGCAATAATTATCTCGGATTACAATTACGGCGTGGCGAATGCGGAGATCGTTGAAATTTGTACAACGATCGCCCGTGAACGAAATATCCCGATCCTAATAGATTCGCGAACTCGTCTCGCCGAGTTTAGACACGCAACGAGCGCGACGCCGAATGAAGAAGAGGTTGAGCAAATTCTCGGCGCGGATTTTACGATTCAAGACTGCGCAGGTTTGCGCGAAGAACTCGATCTGGACGCGCTTTTATTAACACGCGGAAACCGCGGAATGCTGCTGATCGTCCGCGGTAAAGAATCGCGTGAAATCTCGGCGGTCGGTTCAAAAGAACCTGTTGATGTGACAGGCGCGGGAGATACGGTGATCGCGGTTTATGCGCTGGCGTTGGCTTCAGGGCTTGGTTTTGGCGAAGCGGCACAACTTGCAAACCATGCCGGCGGGATCGTGGTCATGAAACAAGGAACCGGGACAGTAACGCCCGAAGAATTGATCCGGTCGATCGAAGGCGAAAATGCTTAGGGAGGCCGGCGACTTGTTTTTTCATTGTGATCAAGGGAATTCCCGAAACTGAAGCTGTCTGAAAAGCGTCAGCGCTGTCGTCTTAAAGTGTAGCGCTGTCGTCTCGACGGCTGTCCTGAGAGCGTCTCGCTCTCAGGCCGCGTCAGCCAAATGACAACGTAAGCAGCGGCAAGATGCCGCTGCGACAGCCACCGGGACGGTGGCGCTACACATTTCAGACAATCTCTGCCCGAAGGGTGGGTTGGTTACCGGTGTTAAAAGGTGCAATGCTCAGAATTAAAAGAAACCATCCCGTCAGCGAAGCGCTGCCTCCCCTCCTTGAGAAGGAGGGGAGTGAAAACTGAATATGATGAACTCTGAAAACTCCAACAAAGGATCTGCACAAATTCTCGATCGAAACCGTCTGACGGCGCGTGTCGCGATCGAACGCCGAAATGGAAAAAAGATCGTGCTCGCAAATGGATGTTTTGACCTTTTTCATGTCGGGCACATTAGGTATCTTGCGGGCGCAAAAGACTTAGGCGATTTTCTTATAGTCGGGATAAATTCTGACGAGCAGGTTAAGAAATTAAAAGGCATTTCCCGCCCATATATGCCTGAAAATGAACGCGCTGAGATCGTTGCCGCGCTAAAAGCCGTCGATTGCGTTACGATCTTCGAGGAGCCGACCGTTGAAGAATTAATTCGCGCGATCCGTCCGGACTTTCATGCAAAAGGAACCGACTACACGGCGGAAACTGTCCCCGAAAAAGACATCGTCGCCGAATGCGGCGGGCAAGTGGCGATCGTAGGTGATCCTAAGGATCATTCATCGACGGAGCTGGTTGGGAAGGTGACGGGACGGGGGACGTAATTCGTAATTCGGTGTACGCTGTTCGCAATACGCGTTACGCCAAACGCTCTGAAGAGGTTTCCATCGACAATTGTTTAAGGACACATAGCGAATTGCGTATCGCGTAAAGCGTATTGCGAATTACGTATCACGAATAACGTATTACCTTTCACCCCATGTGGCAATCAAAAATAAAACGCGATCTGATGATCGAAGTTTGGGAAAAACTCGATTGTGAAAGTATCGGCCGGGAAGAACTCGAGGCGATCGAAACTGTTGTACGTGAAGAATTTGGCTATAGTGCAGTAGAAAGTCCGATGAAAATTGCCCGCCTGCTGGCTGATGAAGGAGCCGAGCTCCGCCATGCGGAGATATTAGCACTCGATGTCGAGCGCCGGCTTGAAACGCCATACGCACCGATGTTTCGGAATATTCTAAAGACCGCCGATCTTCGCGAAACGCTTTCATCTATTCGCCGCCTTGAAAATCTGCGCCGGAAGTTTCATACGGATAATGATAAAGAAGGCTTGCGGCTAGTGCGCGAAACCGCAATTAGCGGAAAAAAACGAGCGCTTGAAATTGCCGGCAACCCAAAGCTTGATTCAAAAAGACGAATGGAAAACACGGAGATCGCGGAATGGTTTACGATCTGGCTTGGTTCGCCGGAGGTTTTTGAGAATTGGATCGCGCTCAGGCAAAACTCGGCGGATTTCAAAAGCAAGTTTGATATTGATTTCGGCCATGAAGATAAATGAGAAGATTTTACATAAAACCGGAAGACTTTACCGATAATTCTGCCTTGCTTGATGCCGAACAGTCAAAGCATTTGAAAAACGTTTTGCGTCTGGCTGAAGGAGCAAAGGTTCGCGTTTTTAACGGAACCGGAAACGAATTTCTTTGCGAAATATCATCGATCAGAAAAAACGGTGCGTTGCTTAAAATTCTCGAAGAAGTTTTTCCATCGGCACCGGAATCTCGGCTTAACTTAACTCTTGCCGCCGCGCTGCTCAAGGTTGATAAATTCGAACTCGTGATTCAAAAGGCGGTCGAATTAGGTGTTACAAAACTCATACCGATCACGACAAAGCGCACCGATGTAAAAGCAAAAAATATCGAGCAAAAGCTTGGACGCTGGCAGAAGATCGTCATTGAATCTTCAAAGCAATGCGGACGGGCGACGTTAATGAAGATCGCGGTGCCGGTTGGGTTTGAAGAGTTTGCCGTATCAGTCAAAGGCTCGCGGATCCTCTTTGCCGAAAAAGGCGGCGATAAATTCACTTCGATAAACCCGGACAAAAAAATAACCGCCGTCATTGGTCCTGAAGGCGGTTGGGATGTTTCGGAGATCGAAATTGCCCGAGTAAATGAATTTCAAATAGTAACGCTCAACGGTAGAATTCTGCGAGCTGAAACGGCCTCGATCTCAATTATCTCGATAATTCAAAATCACTTTGGAGATCTAAATTAAAAATCTTTTGAACGGATATATGCGTCTCCGCGAGGCTTCATTTCGGCGTGATTTCCAAGCGTGTTTATTGCCGATGTAACCAATTCCTCCGTGTCCAAAAGAAAATTTATATCGCCCTTAGCGCCAACTTCCGAATCTTCAAATTGCACGACCAAGTAGTTCTTTTTCTTTTTCATCAAACCGCCGAGAATTCGAATTCCCGATCCGCGTATTGGAACCTCGCGGACGGCTCTTCCCGTTCCAGATTGAACCTTCTTCTGGCTTGGATAGACCACGGTGATTGCGCTGTAAGGCAGCGAAAATTTCTCCTTGCCGTCTTCGCCGAAAAAGATCAGCCTCTCGTTTATATCGTCAAAACCGATCGTGCCGTGCTGCTTTTTGCTGTAACCAAACAAACCGCCCTGATACTGAACATCAAATGACTTTGGAAAATCTGTTTGCGCCTCTTTTGCGATCTTGATCTTTTCGGGTTCATCTTCCTGATCATCCGTTTTTGCGGTTTCTTTCGAGGGTGCTTCGGCAGGAGGTCTGACTTGCGCAAAGCCGTTTACTCCAAGTGCCAAAAATACCAGGCAAAGAAATCCTGTCATCTTCTTCATAAAAAAACTCCTCTACTAAATTGTGATTGATGATCCCTTAACCACTATAGACGCATACCGCCAATCGTTCGTTGCCAGACGAGGTTTTGTCTTAAAACTGCGAGGCGTCTCAGGTTTTCATCTGAACAATCTCCTGAGAGTCTGTCAATAATATTTTCAAGCAAAGGCACGGCAAAAGTTCCTGCGTGTGAGACGACCTGAGAATAATAGTGGATCTGAAGCGATCCCGTCTGATCGGTATGAAATCGCTTTATCGTTTCATCGTCACTCGAAAAAACTTCCTGTCCCGGCGGAACCACTCTCGCCGGCACACCCTGCGTGATATTCCCCGATCCATCGATCGCTCCGAGAAGCAGAATTCCAACCAGACAACCCTGCTCATTTATAAAATCCGGACTAAAACTTCCGAGCTCCGGCCCGGGCGAAAGGCGCGGCCCGTAATTCGCATAATCCGGATTGATCAGCATCGAATTATAGATCACACCGATAATATTCGAATCACTGCCCGCAGAGATCAAAACAAAAGAAGCAAAACCATAGTCTTCCGCAGAAGGCGGCTCAGCTATATCAAATTTATCAATCACGCGCGCGACATAATCTACGTGAGAATTTGAACTAACGATCTTTGCGATCAACATAAATTTCCGCCGCCTTTTTTATTCGTTAAAACCCTCGATTCAGTGTAGGAACAAAATAGAGCAGCCACCACAAAAACACCTGGATCGCCAAAACCACAAAGCTCATCCCGATGCTTATTAATGCAAGCCGTCTTCCGCCCAACACAGGATCTTTATACGAGACCGCAACGCCGCCGGCGCCAAAGATCAAGGTAAAAGGAATGAACAATATCCCCAGATACGGAACCATCGAATAAACAAGCGAAGCCCAGGCCGTGTGCGCAATGCCATTCTCATTTCGCGCAAATAAATTCTCGATATGTTCGCTTTCGGTGTTTTCCACTAAAAAGGCCTTTCCCTGCAAACGGTGTGCAGACCGTAATGTGTCAAGCGGCTGATAATCTTCGCTCAAAATTTTGCCGCAAACCAAGCAATAGTTCGCGCCTGCGCGTGCTGCCGTCGTACCGCAAGCCGGGCAAATGTTTTGATCAGCAACAGAATAATCGACATCGGAATATCGATCGCGGCCCTCGTCGCGAATGATATTATCCATTTTCAATTCTCCGCTATCCATCATCTTCTGCGTCCTTTACTCGCATTTTTTCGCGATACGCTAAAGTTTAGCTTATTCTCTTTGGCGAAGTCTTGTAAAGCTCCAAGCAAAAGCTGTCGGTCACGAAAGCTAATAACCGCGGTCTGATCCGCAGTTTCGATCGCATACGGATAACCCAAACCGATCACACATTCAGCCCTTACTACATCCAACACCTCATCGAGCAATCCCGCCTCATATATCCAGGCCGGCACGTCAACCCGCGCCGGAAGCGAATCTCCGGTCGTCTGCAAATATGTAAAACCGACAAGTGATCTTTCTGTTTCGGGGTCTATAAAGGAATCGAGTCCTTTTCGTTTTGAATAACAAAACGGAGTTCGGTCGCCCCAGTTTTTTAGTACATTATGATTGTCCGGATCCTCAGGATGAAGCAGCGCGCCGTCGTGAAGAGTTTGCGTTCGCGATGTGATCTTATCGCTTGCCGCATCAATTAGATTGAGCAGATCACGCGAAAGACTCCGGTCAATGTAGCCGAGAAAAGGGACTTTAACATCGCGGGAATGACGTACAAGATTTATAAGCTCCTGAATAAATTTCTTTTGGAGTTGGGTTTGCGGAAGCGCAAACGAAACGAGAAGAGTACCGTCAAAAAATGCGAGCGGCATTCTTTCGCCTCTTTCCTGCCAGCCCTTTTTCCTGGTTAAGAATTCACCGACCTTGCGGACCTCGCCAATAAATCTTGCTTCATTTACGCGTGAATCGGGCTGGATAGGTTCTTCCTGATCTTTTAGAAGATCATTTGGCGAAAGGATCGTCAGCTCTGCGTCTTTCTCATAGCTTTCATCGGCATTGTGCGGGTTTTCAAACCAGCCGATCTGTACGGCGCCAACGGGGAGCGACGTTTCTTTTTCCGAATAATACTGACTTCCGTCGGCTGCGAACGTTGTCCGATCTGCAAGTATCCCGCCTGCCCACTTTCGCGCTTCTTCGTGGTTATTCCACGAAGTTTCAAATTTCACGCAAAATTTCTCTAGCGCGTCAATTTCTGCAGAAGGTATCGCGCCAACGTTTTCACTTTCCGATATTCGCTTTTCGATTTCGGCACTCGTCATACCGCTGATCTCAGCAAGCACGCTCAAATACTGCGTCAGATCCTGTTTTTGAGTCGCGCCAAAATCGACAAAATCTTCGCGTTTGTCTTCAAGCTGTTTTTCGATCCTTTCGAGGTAAAGCATTAATTACTCTGTTGAGGCGTTAGCGCGCTGTATCCATCAACCTGAAAGCG
>JBGTEI010000624.1:0-2279 GCA_041747875.1 Pyrinomonadaceae bacterium
TTTTCGGCGAGCTCGACATGCCCCGAAACAAAATCCGCATGTGAATGCGTTTCGATCACATATTTTATTTTCTGTCCATTGGCATTCGCTTCGTCAATGTATTGCTGAACATCTCTCTGCGGATCAATGATCGCGGCCTCATCTCCGGACCCTAAATAATAAGAAGCATGTGATAAACACCCTAAGTAAAATTGTTTAAATTCCATTTTTTCGAACCTCCGAATCTCTATAAAACCCCTAATGTTTGTTATTCCGTTTTCGCAATAATGTTGTCAAAATAAAACAGATAACTGTTCAATTCAGGTCGCAAACGACGTTACTTTTGTTCCATGGCATACGCGCCAGCATCATTCCCATTCCGCAAGTATTCGTAAGAGCTGAAAACACCAATCCCGCTCCGATAAATCCCGACAAAAGCACGAAATGCGCGCTCACCAAGTAACTTAGAACAACGCCGATCAGAACAAATAAGCCGGCAACAAATCGAACCTGTCTTTCCAGATCCCACACGGCGTTTTCATCTTTTTCGGTTGTAAACCCCGAACCCGCCCAGGCGTTCATCCCGCCTTCTACATTCCGGACATCTGAAAACCCCATACTCTGTAGTTTTTCTTTTGCCTTCCCCGCCCGATTTCCCGAACGGCAAATGACAACTGTCGGCTTCGTCCGGTCGATCTCAATGTGCCGGCTATCCATTTCACCCAATGGGATCAATTCTGCTCCGACGATCCTCGATGACGAATACTCGGGAAATTCCCTGACATCAATCAATTGATAAACATCGCCGCAATCTCCCAGCGAGGCATTTAGTTCCGCAACACTCAAGTCTTTATTCTTTGGTAAATTTTTCATCTAGTTAACTAACTCCTTAAATCTTGATCTGACATAACTATATTCTTATATACTCATATTGTCAACCGCAATATCTCATTCAAAGACCAGGCTATAAAATGCAGTTTAAGCCCGTCCCTTCAGCATTCCGTACCAATAAAATTTGGGTAAGATATATTTTTTCAAAAGATACATCGAATAACTTTCTTTTGATTGGTCAAAAGGAAAAGTTTCCATTGGATTATTATCGTAATCAAATTCAGCCAGTATCAAACTGTCGTAACCCGTAACAAGAGGACACGATATATATCCGTCGTAAACCTCGTCCGGCTTTTGCCCCTTGATCATCTGGTAAACATTTTGGGCTGCTATGGGAGCTTGTTTTCGTATCGCCGCGCCCGTTTTAGATGTTGGTAAATTACTCGCATCGCCCAGACTAAAAATATTTGAAAACCGGACGTGCTGCAGAGTCTTTTTATCTACCTCCACCCAACCGGTTTCGGCTGCCAGCGGACTCTGTTTGATAAAATCCGGGGCCGACATAGGCGGGGTTACGTGAAGGATGTCATATTTTTGGACAAGTTCCTTTTCGCCTGTTGTACTTTGAAAAACAGCTTCCTTGCTTTCGGGACGGATCTCGGTCAAATTAAAATTGAATTGAGGGTTTATCCCTTTTTCTTCTATATGCTTTGTCAGCGAGTCCGCATACTTCTTTATGGCAAATATGTTGCCCATTCCGGAAATGAAGTAAACGTTAATATTCTCCCGAACATTATTTTTGCGGAAATAATCTTCGGCCAGGTAACAAATTTTCTGTGGAGCACCGCCGCACTTTATAGGCGTATTCGGCTGAGTGAAAACGGCATTACCCGATTTTAGGGATCTAATATTTTGCCAGGTTGATTCTACTGTATCGTAATAATAATTACTGCAAACGCCGTTGTTTCCAACAGTCACTTTCAAGTTTTTTACCTTATCCCAATCGATCTGAATTCCAGGACATACTACGAGGAACTCATAACCGATCTTAGTGCCATCATCCAGCGTTACAGCATTTTCATACGGCTGAAATTCTACGACCTTTTTGCGTAACCAATCAGCACCGTCCGGAATATAAACAGCTTCGTTTCGCTGACTCTCTTCTTTTGGAAATATACCTCCGCCAACAAGTGTCCAGAGTGGCTGATAATAATGCTTTTCCGAGGGTTCGACGATAGCGATATCTATCGACGGGTCAAATCCCTTGAGACGCGCTGCGACGCTAATTCCAGCGGATCCGCCTCCTACTATTACTACCTGATGTTGCGATGTTTCAGACATATTTACTTTGCTAATTGTTTATAGGAGTTCTGCGATCGTATTGAATCTTAATATAGAAGGATCGACCTCCGATTTACCCAATTGATAATCCTTTCTAAAAGTACTCAATAAAACAAAAAGCTTAATTC
>JBGTEI010000625.1:0-4230 GCA_041747875.1 Pyrinomonadaceae bacterium
ATATCCGCCTGATCCAAATTGCTCAAACGCATTTGTCACACCCATAAAAAGAAGCCAAATTGCAACAGCATACCCAAGAGTTACAACATTTCCCTTTCGGTGTAAGCTGAGAGCAAACGGCGCCGTAAAAAGAGTAATTATAAACGGTAAAAAAGGAGTGGAATATTTCTTATAAAGCGAGATCAAATACGTTTGTGTCTCCGTTTCTGAACCACCTTGAGCGATCTTTTTTGACGTTTCCCTGATATTTAGATGGCTCGGCTTGTTGAAAACAATTCCAAACTGGTCCGAAACTAATACGTCGGTTTTGGCTACAATCTCTCTCATCGAAATCTCATCTTTCGCAAAGACAAATACTTCCGAGTTTGATAAGAAACGAAGCCGGTCGTCTGCAAAGGTTCCGTTATCGACTTTTGTAAGAGATGTAAGGTCATTAGCTTTTGGTGCAAAGTTGAAGATAAGGATGTTCCGGACTTTTGAGCCGCCGTTATCGGACGCGTTTTCATATGAGAGTATCTTATTTTCCACTGCTAACCAGGTTCTCGTCGTACCATTAGCGGTTTTATTTCCACTCCTTATTTGATGCCGCAATGAATCTTGTTTTCTATTCGTAGAGGTTAAAAGGGTTTCCTGAATGACAAAATTTACCGTACCTATACCGATCATAAACACAAAACATGGAAGCAGCAGTCTATAAACACTTCGGCCCGCTGCTGTCCAGGTTACGATCTCATTTTGGCGTGATTTTATTATATATGTAGCCAGCGTCGCGATCATTAGCGCCGAAGGCGCGATCTGAATGTAAATGAACGGGATCAAGTAAGCGAGATACGCTGCCAGCAGAGTAACGCCGTTGTCCATATTTCCGGCAAATTTCCAAAGCTCAAACGCCGTAAACAGCATATAGATCGAAGTAAGGAATCCGAAAGTCAGCAGGTAGTTTTTGATCAGGTTCCAAACAAGGTCGAGATCAAGTATTCCAGTAGTTAAATCGATGTATGAACTTCTTCTGGATAAAGTATTAGGTTTGTTGCTGTTACCGATCAATCGATCAAAACTCGATTTTAGATAGCCGAGCCAGGAATGTTTTCCTCCAATTCTCAATCTTTGAGACAGAAAAAGCCAGCAGATCACAAAAATGCTCGTAATAAGCGGGATCAGGAACGCACTTAATATACTAATAGTCCGCGTTCTCGCAAGTTGTTCTCCAAGCAGTCCGAGCAAGTAATAACAGATCAAGCTAACAAGGGCTAAGAAAATTCCAAATCCCCTCCCTCCACGATTAAATTTCGCAACAAGTGCTGCTCCCATTAGCGCGAAAAGCAATGGACTGATCGAAAGCAGGAGCCGTCTTTGGAGGAGAATCTGCGAATCTATCCGGTCATTTCCCTTTACCTCACGTGTGTATCGCGCAAGTTCCCATAATCCCATCTCTTCCGGAGTTTGCTTTGAATTCGATAGCTTATCTATTATTTCGCCTCGCTTCGTTTTTACGACCAAACGAAGGTCTTTTACGTGTTCTGATGCAACCTTGATCTTTGATCGCTCGTCGATGGTTATTACGTTTGCGCCGGAAAGTACGATCTCGGAGTCGTCATCGGAAGAATCTATCCTGCCTTCTTTAGCCGTTATCAGACGCATTTCTGACTTGCCATCAGGATTTCTCTGGTAAATAAAAATATCCTTCCAGGTTCCGCGTGCCTTATCACCATTCTTAACATATACCGTAAATCCTTTGATCTCAGAGTTGAAAACCCCGGGTTCGATCGGAGATTCTAACTTAAATAAGGCAGCCTGGAGCGCAACCCGTCTGACAATTTTTGCCGCGATAGGTACCCCCTTTAAATTAACTGCAAACGCAAAGGCTGAAAGAAGTGTACCAAGCAAAATTACCGGAGCCAGTATTTGCAGATTTCCAACCCCTGCCGCGCGGATGGCGGTCATTTCGCTATCTCCCTGCATACGGGATAACCCGATTATTACACCGAGAAGTGCTGCAACCGGGCACGTAAACGCGATCACACTCGGGACCAAAGCTATCGTCAATTGCCAGATCAGGTTTGAAGGGATCGCAGAACTAAACAGCAGATCCGAATGCTGCCCTGCTTGCTGAACGAACAAAATGACGCTGAGCAGCAGCCATGTAAACGCGAAGTAAGGTACGATAGCCTGCAAAACATATCTTGAAATTAGATTACTGAATCTTCTCATTTTCATCCGGCGTTAGTGCCTTGCGGCACGAATCTTTGATCCAACTATCTCCTTATCGAGAATTCGGGAAATTAGTTTCGGCATAATATTAGAGATCTCCCTTAGAGATTTAATTCGTTCGTTACTGTATTCGATGAAACTATTGGGCGAGATCTTTTGCGCTATATTAAATAGCCTTCGTGACTCAGGGGCGATGATCGTGTTTTTCCGGCCAAATTCACAATTTTGACAAACTATATCGAAATCCAAACGGAGACTTACGGTATCCTTGTCATCAAGATCTCGGCGGCAGTTTCCGCATGTTTGCCAATCGGGGAGATAACCGCCAAGACGCAATATCCAATATTCAAAATAGAATCTTATACTCTCTAAATGGAATCCATTTTGGATCTTTGTTTCAAGGCAGGCACTTGCCATTTTAAACAATCTTTCGTTGCGTTCGTGAGGCGGTGCAAATTCTATAACCAGGTCGATCAGATATGAAAAGGTTTGTAAAAACTCGTGATCGCTGGCGATCTTAAAATAGGATTTGATCAATTCGATCTGCTGTATCGAGACGAGTTCGCGTTCTTCTCTTTGCGAGTAAACAAGACTGACAATTGAAAACGGTTCCAAACCGCCCCCAAACTTACTCTTCAAACGCTTTGCGCCCTTTGCAACCCCTCGCAAAAGCCCGCTGTCAAGCGTCAAAAATACGACGATCTTATCTGCATCGCCAAGATCATAGGTCTTTAAAACGAGAGCATCTGTTTCAAATAGGGCCATCAATTACCACGGAAGAAAATAGAAGATCCAAGCCATTACCAGACTAATGCCAATAAATTGAGCAAAAACCTTTAGTCCGTATATAAAACGTTCCCTGGTGTTGCCGCCAAAAAACGCTCCGAATGCTACCGCAACAAAAAGCGCAAAGCCGATCAAATAAAGGAAATGGATCATTCCTTCCTCCCGCTATGAATATCTAATGCGTCTATAACTGCTAAATAATTAAGAAGTCCCGCTACCTCAAGAAATCTGCCGCCATACTCGAATGTCGCCCATGATGCAACGTCGAGAGGCGGAGTATTCCCAATTACTGTACTGATCACAGCGCCGAGTCCGCTTCCGAGCCGCGCAAACGTATTCAACAAATACAGCAGTGCGCCATCTTTGAACTCAAACCCGGGATAATACGCGCCGCCGCTAAGGATCGCGACAATAAACATTGTCCAGATAGTGAGTCCGATCACTATCCCCCGACGCCATCTTCCCTGCTGAATGTGACCATACCCGGGCAATAACCAGGAAATAAAGCCGATTACAAACGGATTATCCATAACTTTCTATACCTTGATCTCGTTCTTCAAATCAAACAAAAATATAAATCAAAACGCAAACCTAATTACTATAGATCAAATACTTTTCTCGCATAACGGCAAATTGGTTCTCATCCTCTCGCCAACTCTCTTTTATCTCATCGATCGTAAATCCATTTTCAAACGACTCCCTCAATTTCGTCGTCCCGGCGATCACATCAAACGGGTTTCGATCATAAACATATTCATATGGCGGCTGTTTCCATGCAAAGTCATTCGGATACATGTCGAAGATCGTCTTTACCATCGCGATCCCTGTAATTACGGGTTCGAAAATATCCCTGTCAGTGACATGAACAAAAACCCCGCCGCAAACTTCATTTTGAAACTTCTGAAAAGTCGGCAAAAATTTTGTCGGTCGAAAAGTAACGCCTGACATTTGTAGCGTCTGTAACACATCTCCATAAGAATCCGGGTCAATATACGGAGCACCTATAAACTCAAACGGTCTCGTTGTGCCTCTGCCTTCTGATACTTGAGTACCCTCAAAATAAACAGTTCCGGGAAAAACGATCGCAGTATCAACTGTTGGCATGTTTGGCGACGGAATTACCCAGGGAAGATCTGTCTCATCAAAATATAGATCGCGATTCCAACCGTCGGTTTGAATGATCTCGAGTTCACAATTAATGCCGAACTCCTCATTAAAGAGTTTTGCGAGTTC
>JBGTEI010000626.1:0-2374 GCA_041747875.1 Pyrinomonadaceae bacterium
TCAACGGTTAGCACGTCGGTCTCCAAAACCGAAAGTCCGGGTTCAAATCCTGGTACCCCTGCCATTAATAGTTTTAAGGAGAAAAAAAGTGTCAACAGCTTCTGACACCCTAAAAGACAAGGACAAAGGTAAAAGCGGCGGCGTCGGGCAATTTTTGCGCGATACGCAATCCGAATGGAAGAAAAGTTCTTTCCCTTCGTCCGAAGATGTAATGAATACGACGATAATCGTACTGATCAGTGTCGTCTTTTTTACAATTTATCTTTATTTGATCGACTTGGGTTGGGTCTTCCTATTGGATCAACTGGCCAAGGTCGTTAACGCAATTGCCGGAATTTAAGAAGGAATTTATTTATGAGGCAGTGGTATTTTATTCACACGTATTCCGGGCATGAAAACAAGGTATTGGAGAGCTTAAATGCGCGAATTCGCGACATGGAATTGGCAGATCTGATCACCGAGGTTTTGTTGCCGAAAGAGACGGTTGTCGAAATGCGCGGAAATAAGCGTATTGAATCATCGAGAATGTTCTATCCGGGGTATGTATTGGTTGAGATCGAATGTGACGATAACGCCCGAATTCCGGACAATGTTTTTCACGCGATCAAGTCAACGCCAAAAGTAACCGGGTTTTTGGGAGGTAAGACACCTACTCCTTTGACTCAGGAAGAAGTTGACCAGATCGTACACAATGTAGAGGTAGCGGCAGAAAAACCGAAACCGAAATTCTCATACGCAGTTGGCGAAGTTGTGAGAATCAAATCAGGACCTTTTGCGAGTTTTACAGGTAAGGTTGAAGAAGTTAACGAAGAGAAAACGACTTTGAAAGTAACGGTTACGATCTTCGGACGCTCAACACCGGTTGAACTCAACTTCCTGGACGTAGAGAAAGTAACGTTTGCGGAAGAAGAATAGGGGAGTGGGTCGGGATACGTAATACGTAATACGCGGTTCGCTTTACGCGATTCGCTAGGAAGTAAATAACAGACTCGATACTTGGGGATAGATCAGATTAAAGCGAATCGCGTAATGCGTATCGCGAATCGCAACAAACAATGAGGACATTTTTGAGTAGCGGTCATAGTTGATACGCCTCAAAATCGTAAATCGAAAAAAAATGGCAAAGAAAATAACAGGATATATAAAACTACAAATTCCTGCAGGTAAAGCAAATCCTGCACCGCCGATCGGTCCGGCACTTGGACAGCACGGCGTCAACATAATGGAATTTTGTAAAGCGTTTAATGCAAAAACTGCAAATGATGATCCGGATATGAAAGTACCGGTAGTTATTACAGTATATGCAGATCGTTCGTTTTCCTTTGAAACGAAAACAGCACCCGCAGCTGATCTCTTGAGAAAGGCATCGGGAATTCCGAAAGGTTCTGCCGAGGCGAACCGCAACAAGGTCGGAACGATCTCGCGGGCAAAGATTAAAGAGATTGCGATCATTAAGATGCCGGATCTGAATACGACGAATGTCGAATCGGCAATGCGTACGATCGAAGGAACTGCCAAAAGCATGGGACTTACGGTCGAAGGTTAAGGTTATAAATCACAAAGGGAGGATCTCTAGCGGATCCGTTTGAACCTTGGAGGAATAAATGGCAAAGAAAGGTAAAAATTATCGCGCCGCGTTTGAAAAAGTTGAACCGGAAAAGAGATACGCTCTTAAAGACGCGATTACTTTATTAAAAGAGATCTCATTTGCGAAGTTTGATGAAACTGTCGAACTTACGATGTGGCTTGGTGTTGACCCGAGAAAAGCGGATCAATTGGTTCGCGGAACGCTCGTTCTGCCGAATGGCTTGGGAAAAACGAAAACGGTTGTCGTGATCGCCCAGGGCGATAAGGTTAAGGAAGCTGAGGAAGCCGGTGCGGATTTTGCAGGCGGCGATGAATTGGTCGATAAGATCAAAGGCGGCTGGCTTGATTTTGACGCACTGATCGCAACTCCGGACATGATGGCCAAAGTAGGTCAGCTTGGACGTGTTTTGGGACCGCGCGGTTTGATGCCGAACCCTAAAACCGGCACCGTGACGATGGACGTTGGTAAAGCCGTCGAAGAAACCAAAGCCGGAAAAGTTGAATACCGTGTAGATAAAACGGGCGTAATTCACTGCGGCATCGGTAAAGTTTCATTTGACAATGACAAGATCGAGCAAAATACACGTGCATTGATCAATGCTGTTATTAAGTCGAAACCTACTACGTCAAAAGGACGCTATGTCAAAAAAGTAAATTTGGCAGCCACAATGAGCCCGGGCATTCTGCTCGATGAAATGAGCTTAATTTAATAAGTGAGGAGCGAATAAAAATGAAAACGAGAGCAAGAAAGAAAGAAGATCTGGGCGCACTCACAGAACAATTTAAG
>JBGTEI010000627.1:0-5254 GCA_041747875.1 Pyrinomonadaceae bacterium
ACAATTTAGAATTTAACGAAATGTGGAGCGCGGACAATGCGCTTTGGAAAGTTTGGTAAACTTATGCTTTGGAAAAACAGAAACGCATTTGTTACGGGCGCAACGGGTTTTGTTGGTGCACACGTAGTAAGAAAACTTGTCGAAGCTTCGGCTAATGTATTTTGCCTTCAGCGGGATGAAACGCATCCCAATGCTCTTGATCTTCTCGGTCTTCGTGAAAAAGTTACTGTCATCCGTGGTTCGGTGGAAGATTTGAATCTGATGTCGAGGATACTTAACGAAAATGATATCGACGCTGTTTTTCATCTTGCGGCGCAAGCATTAGTAGGTGTGGCAAACCGGTCTCCGCTTTCCACCTTTGAATCAAATATACGAGGTACATATTGTCTGCTCGAAGCCTGCCGTATCAATCCGATCGTTAAAAGGATCGTCGTCGCTTCGAGTGACAAAGCATACGGTTCGCACACAGAACTGCCATACAAAGAAGACTTTGCGCTTCAGGGTATCTTCCCTTATGACGTTTCAAAAACGTGTACCGACCTGATTTCGCAGTCATTTGCGAAAACCTTTGATCTTCCTATTTCGATTACCCGTTCGGCAAATATATACGGCGAGGGTGATACGAATCTTTCCCGTATAATTCCCGGCACAATAATTTCCGTTCTTCGCGGACAAGCCCCTATTATAAGATCCGACGGAACACCGGTTCGCGACTTTATTTTTTCGGAAGATATCGCACTTGGCTATCTTCTACTCGCAGAAAACATCGAGAAGACAAAAGGTGAAGCTTTCAATTTTGGCTCGGGGACTCCGATAAATATGCTTGATCTTGCAAACACGATCATACGGCTTCTCGGCAAGGACGGAGACCTGGTTCCTGATGTAAGGCTTCAGACAAAGATCGACGGCGAGATAGATGCCCAATTTCTTTCTTCTAAAAAGATCAAAGATACTTTGAACTGGGTACCGATCTTTCCTCTCGAGGCGGGACTTGCGAAAACTATCGACTGGTATCGAAAAAACATCAGCGGGATCGCAACTGCGTTGTAATTTTAACTACATGCGGCCAAACACACTGCCTGACGGACATTTGTTTTCTGCCTATACAACGCGCATTTTTCCACCGACATCAAAGAATTGTTACGTCGGTATTATTAAGCTAAACTACATTATTACAAGATTTCTGTCCGGGAGTATCTCCTTATGAAGAATTTGATCATGATTTCAGCTGCAATTTTTGCTTTTGCGGGTTTTTCCTTTGCGCAAAAAGGAATCGATAAACAGACAAATACGATAAAGGAACAATCGAGCACGTCAAAAACCGGAAATGAATCGGCACAAACCTATAGCTGGGGAAAGGACAAAACTAAGATCAGGAATCTCCTTGAGAATCCCTATCCGCTAAATTCAAGACGCGATGTTTTGATCGAAACAATTGTTGAACAGCTTAAAAATAAAAGCTTGATAGTTGATGAAACTGCATCGCGATTCGAAGATGGTTTGATCGTTACACAGCCGTATACCTTTTCAAAAGGCGCTATCCTGACAAAGATCGAACTTAACCGATATGCTGTGATTCCGGATTCCGAATCGACATGGACGAGAGGAAGATTTAGCTTAACGATCGAAGTGAAGTCGTTAGACGGGATCAAGAATAATGTTTACGTGACGGCTAAGGTTGAAGGAAGATCAGGAAACGGACTCTTTACTGAATGGTCGACTCTTCAAAGCAAAGGAATTGCTGAAGATGAGTTTTTGTCTGAGCTTGTACAAAATGTCACCGGTGACTTGTCAGAAGATGAGCGGCGCCCCTAACTACATATTTTCGATATGATCACAGAATCCAAAATAAAGGGCTATTTTCTTATTCTTTTGGCAGTTGCTGTTTGCGCGGTAAATGTTGCGGCGCAAGACGCCTCCGGACGGCGCAATGAACCATTGCCGGATAGTATTAAAGAAAAGATGCTTCAGATGAAGATCGAAGATGAAAAAGAGGATTTTAAAGAACTAGTCGCTCGAAGCGAAGAAGTAGTAAAACTTACCGAAGAGATCGAAGTCTCGTTCAAAGAGCATAAAAAGCTTACGACCGATGATAAGGATAAACTTTCAAAAGTAGAAGATCTTCTGGAAAAGATCCGTAAAGAACTCCGCGCCGATAAGGATAAAGAAAAGGTTAAGGCGCCAAAATCAATTTTGTTGGCGATCCAGGCTCTGCGTAAAGATACCGTAACGCTGCTTGATGAAATAAAGAAAACCTCGCGTCACAGTATTTCGGTCGTTGCGATCCAAAGTACAAATACAGTGCTTAAAATCGTACAGTTTTTACGATTTGGAAAAGACTAAACTCCCTTTAACTTCAATTGATGCAATTTTCTTTACAATTACAGCTTCGAAGATTTCGGATCATTTCCGTAATCTCCCTTTCGATCCTATTATCGGTCTTTCAAATCAATGCATCCGCCCAGGACGATGAAATAATTTCTGTCGATTCCTCACTCGTAATATTGAATGCAACAATAAGAGATGAAAAAGGCCTGCCTGCGTCCGGTTTGAAAAGCTCTCAATTTGAGATCTTTGAAGATGGAAGAAAGCAGGAGATCTCGTTTTTTGAGGCGGAAGAAACTCCTTTTGCCGCAGTTATTTTGATCGACACTTCCGGAAGCATGGAACAACGCGTCAGTCTCGCGCGTTCTGCGACGATCAAGTTTCTGGAAGGACTCCGGGCAGATGATAATGTCGCGATCTACAATTTTGATTCAAAAGTCTCTCTGGTACAGGATTTTTCGAATATACGCGATCTTTCATTTCGCGCCTTTGACCTGAAAGCGAGCGGTTGGACCGTTTTAAATGATGCGATCTATGAAGCCGCGCAAGCACTTGAAATGCGGCCCGAAAAACGACGTGCGATCATAGTGCTTTCCGATGGTGCAGACACAAAGAGCGGGAGATCAAGCGACAAAGCGCTTAGAGAAGCTCTCGGAATTAACGCGATGATCTATACGGTTGATATGTCAGGATTGGCTACGGGCGGCAGAGAACGGATGCAAAATCAAGGCGTATTAAAAACTTTTGCTTCAAAAAGCGGCGGATTATTTCTTAAAACCCCGGGAGGCGTGGAACTTAGGGATTCGTTCGAAAATATCGTCAAAGAACTTGGAATTCAATATACGCTTGGCTATTATCCGTCAAATGATAAGAAAGACGGAAAATGGCGGGAGATCGAGTTGAAAGTTGCCAACAAAGATCTAGATATTCGAACTCGAAAAGGCTATATCGCTCCCAAAAACTAATGGGCGGAAAGTTCCCGCCCGTGGTAACTCCTGCAAAAACGTAATGATCATCATCACTGTCTAATTCGTCAAATTTCCATGACTGACAGATATTTTTTGTTCCTTTACCCGGGCACCTTTGATACCTCTTACAGTTTCCGCAGCCTTTGCGATTCCGTGCTTTATTGCATTTTCAGAGCCCATTTGAGGTTGACGTAACTTTGATATTCTTTGCAACTGACCTTAATCCTTTTCTCCCTTTTGTATGTTAAATATTTGTTCGATTCCTTGACTTGTCCTTATTTCGTTCAAATGCAAACTCTACAAGTGAATCGATGACGTCGGCAAAATCCTTTCCGGTCCCGGCCCACATTTTAGGGAAGCCAGAGGCATCCGTTAATCCGGGGATCGTATTGATCTCATTGACAAACAAAGCGCCCGTATCATTTCGCAGAAAAAAATCGACCCGCGCAAATCCCGAACCATCTACTGCCTTAAACGCTTCGATCGCCATTTGACGTATTTTTTCTGTCAACTCCGGCGAGATTAGCGCGGGAACGACAAATTCGTTATTCCCCGTACCCGAATACTTCTCCGTGTAATCCAGAAACTTCTTATCCTCATCGTGAACGATATATTCGCCTGGCAGACTTGCCTGCGGTTCGCCATTTCCGGTTACTGCGCACTCGATCTCACGCATATCAAGATGCTCTTCTACTACGATCTTTCTATCGTATTCAGCTGCCAGCTCGATCCCTTTTCGTAAGGATTCCGAATCGGTTGCCTTGCTTACTCCAACCGAAGATCCAAGATTCGCAGGTTTAACGAAACAAGGATAACCGAGCTTCGTTTCCACCTGGCTGATCGCCAAATTCTGATTCTGTTCCCATTCACTCCTTAAAAACCAAACGTATTCGCAGATCGGGAGATTGGCATCGCGAAATAGAGTTTTCATAACAACCTTATCCATGCCGCTCGACGAAGCCAATACTCCGCATCCGACATACGGAATTCCCGTCATTTCAAAAAGCCCCTGGATAGTTCCATCTTCACCAAATGTCCCATGAAGTACCGGAAATATTACGTCCAGCGGAAAAAGTTTCTCATCACTCGTCGAATCATCAAGTAATGTTAGACCGGGAAACCGGGTATCGCCGAGAACTCCAATATTTCCTTTTGGATAACCGGGGATATTCTCCTTAAGAAGTTCCCTTGTCCCTTCGGGAAGGAGTCCGAGAGACTCCACCGGATTTAACCACGCGCCGTCCACATCGATCGCAATCGGAACAACGTAGTATTTTTCTTTGTTAATTTTATTGATCACCGTGGTCGCAGATCGAACAGAAATTTCGTGTTCCCCCGAACGACCGCCAAAAACGACGCCAATTCTTATTTTTTCCATAAAAGGTTTAAAGGACCGTATTTCCTAAAACTGAAAGGATAAGTTCACCGGCTAACTTAGCAGTGATGTTGCTTCGATCAAGCATCGGATTTACTTCAACGATCTCAAATGATCGTATTCCGCCTGTTTCATAAATCACTTCAAGAGCAAGATGCGCCTCACGATACGTGATGCCGCCTCGTACCAATGTTCCGGACCCGGGAGCAAATCTCGGATCAATTATGTCTACGTCAAACGTAACCGCGTAACCTGCCTTTGCCTGCGATGCAATCTCGATCGCGTCTTTCACACAGGCAAGCATTCCGCGCTTGTCAATATCGCTCATTGTGAAAAAGTTCTCGCGCATTCCCATTTCACGGATCAACTGTTTTTCACCCAGATCTAGATCGCGCGCGCCGATATGTGCGCAAAATTTAGGATCGATCTTCGGTGCAAAGCCTTCAAGATTTACAAGTTCCGGCGAACCTTTTCCCAACAAAGCCGACAATGGCATACCATGACTATTTCCGCTCGGGGAACTTTCGGGCGTATTCATGTCTGCGTGCGCATCAAACCAGATCAGTCCAATATCTTCATCACGTTC
>JBGTEI010000628.1:0-1969 GCA_041747875.1 Pyrinomonadaceae bacterium
ATCCTTCCCGAAATTGATGCGATCAAGCCTGCGAAAGTTGATGATCCGCCAAAAGAAGATACCACTGCGGTCGGATCGGTCGCTTTGGAAAGACCCCGAATTGTTCCTGAAGATGAGGTCGCGGTCGCCCCGTGCAAAATACTAATGGATCAGGATGAGGTTTCGGTGACCGGCGACGGCGGAAGTATCGGATTGCTGATCGGGCTTGACGACCGAAACGCCGATCCCAAAAAGATAAAGGCAATTTCCGGCAGTCCTGAGAATATCGAAATTCTTTTCGAACCCGAGATCGGTGTTTCATCTGAGCGCGCATTCTTTATCATCAGATCGGTTAGTAAGAATCTTGGGAACTATAACGTAACTTTTGATACTCCCTGCGGCAAGAAAAAGATCATCGTGACAGTCCGCTAGATTATTGATCGGAAAAAGATGAAGCTTTGGATTCGCATTGTCATCGGCGTTATTTTGGGCGCGATCTTTGCGGCCTTATTGGGATATTTCACCTGGTATTACCTCCTTTTTACTTTCCACACAAAAACAGGACTTTTTGATCAACTTGTGATCCCGCTCGGCATGATGCTAGGCGCCGCATATTGCTTTGCCGGCGGCGGTGTATCGGGTGGTCTGATCGTCTGGAAAGGCTTCCGTATTAGTACGAGTATACTGATCGGCGGATTTATCAATATGTCCATAGCCGGAGCCGTCTTCTTGAGCGGATCCAGTGTTGAGTTTGAATTATGGCTTTGTGTATTGAGTAACTTTCCGATCGGTGCCCTAACCGGGATCCTCGTTTTCCTCGTTAACCGGCAAATTGCAAAACCAACCACTGTCTGAATTTGTAGGTCGAGTCTCTGGCTACGCGGAATCAAATCTGTTAGATTCTTCTTAAATGAACGAAAAGAAATATCGAAGCGGTTACGTAGCATTGATCGGCCGTCCAAATGCAGGAAAATCGACGCTTTTAAACTACCTCGTCGGCGAAAAGATCGCCGCCGTTTCAAACAAACCGCAAACCACTCGTCATAAAATACAGGGAATAGTAACTTCAGAAGAAGGACAGATCGTATTCGTCGATACGCCCGGCGTTCATAAACCCGGGTATTTGCTTAACCGCCGAATGATGTCTGCGGTTCACGATGCGATCCTTTCCGTGGATGTCGTAGTACTGATGAGAGACGCGTCTGTTTCAACCGGAAACGGCGATAGATTTGTACTCGATCTGATAAAGAAAAGTGAAAAAAAAGCGATCTTGGTTTTAAACAAGATCGATAAGATAAAGGACAAGGGAAATCTATTGCCGCTGATGGAATTTTACTCAAATGAGCACAAGTTTGAAGAATTAATACCGATCTCGGCATTAAAAGGCGAGGCAATTGAGGTCTTGCTTGGGGAGATCACAAAGCACCTTCCTGAGAATGATCCGATCTTTGGCGAAGACGAAATGACCGATCAGCCTTTGCGGATCATGGTTGCCGAAATGGTTCGCGAGAAGATCCTTGAATCGACCGGAGAAGAGATCCCCTACGTGACCGCTGTGATCACCGAATTGTTTGACGAATCGGATCCGAAGATCACAAAAATATATTGTGCGATCTATGTCGAACGCACTTCGCAGAAAAGTATCATTATCGGCAAACAGGGCAGATTGATAAAAGATATTGGAATTCGCGCGCGCGCCGATATCGAAAACCTAGTCGGGAAAAAGGTATTTCTTAAATTGTTTGTAAAAGTCGTAAAAGACTGGAGAAATCAAGAACGGCAACTCGACGAACTCGGCGTGATGAAATAGCCCTCAAGATCCTGCAAAAAACAATCAATGAACACTACGGAATTTTGGTTTGCGGTAAAAGTTACGGCACGTCCGCTCGCCGCAGAAGCGATCGAATTTGCATTTAATGAGCTTGATTCGCTAGGAACGGAGATAAATAATCTGCGCAAAGACAGTGATGAAGACGTTTGCGTAGTTGGT
>JBGTEI010000629.1:0-3496 GCA_041747875.1 Pyrinomonadaceae bacterium
GGTTCTTGCTCAAGTACGCAATTTTCGTCAAGATAATCGAGAATATCCCGTGAAAAAACAAAAAAGCCTCCATTTATCCACTCCTGAATTTTAGGTTTTTCGCGAAATTCGGTCACGAGGTCGTCGCTGTTAATTTCTAAAACTCCAAAGCTAGAAAACGGTTGGATGGCCGTAAGTGTTCCGATCTTTCCGTGGTTTTTATGAAACTCTAACAACAGCCCAAAATCGATATTCGCGAGCCCATCACCGTAGGTTACGCAAAAGCCGGTTTCACCCAAAAGATGACTTTCGATGTGCTTTATTCTTCCGCCGGTATTTGTGTCGAGCCCCGTATTTACGAGGGTAACATTCCAGTTTTCATCGTCGGGTCGATAAACTATCGATTCGGAATTCGGAATGTCAGGCGAAGTCCCGATCGACCCGCGGTCACCGATGAAAAATTCCCGTATTTGATCTCCGAGAAATCCGAGGCAAAGCACAAAGTCATTTAATCCGGCGGCTGAATACGTTTTGAGAAGATGCCACAAGATCGGTTTTCCGCCAATCTTAACCAGGGCCTTCGGGACACTTTTTCCGTGTTCTCCAAGCCGCGTTCCTCGTCCCCCGCATAGTATTACAGTTTTCATTCCGAATCGTTCTTGTCTTCCCAGATTTTCGCGTATTTAAGGAATACACTATATCCATTGAAGATCGCGATTATCAAACCGGGGATGCCATCACGAAACCCTTGTTTTATAATGTAACTTCTAAGAAACGCGAATATTGGATTAAAGAAAATGCCAAAACCACCAACCTCACGGTCATTATTCCTATGGAATTCGGCAGCCAACGTCGTATATGAATCAAGAACGGTATGGTGCTCGCTTAATTTCTTCTTAGTGTAGTGGAGCAGTTCACCGCTGAGCAATTCGACTTTTCCGTCAACCCGTGCAGTTTCGTGGGGAGACACACCGTCCCAATAACTTTTATCTGCGCGATAAAGCCGCATTTTTATGTCCGGATACCATCCCGAGTGTTTGATCCATCGTCCGAGATACCATGTTTTTCTTGACATCTCAAATCCTTCCGGTAGCGATTCAGTATTTCGGTTTTTCAGCTCCAGTATCGATTCCCGCAATTCCGGCGTAACTCTCTCATCCGCGTCGATCCAAAAGATCCATTCATTTTGTGTTTTGGAATCTGCGAAAACGTGCTTATCTTTGTAACCTGCAAATTTTCTATTACATATCTTGTCAGTATATTTAAGCGCTATTTCTACTGTTTTATCCGTCGAATCCGAATCGACAACGACGATCTCGTCCGCCCACGAAACCGTCTCGCATACATCAGCGATATTTTCTTCTTCGTTGAAAACAATGATCTTTGCGGATATTTTCACCGGGCTATTTTCTCAAACAAACTGCAAAACGCAAAAGCCCTGAGACGGAAAATAGGTTGGCTTTTTGGAGTTCAGGGTTCAGATTTCACAGTTCGAGGCTCAAGGTTCAAGGTTCAAAGTCCGAAGTCTTAAGTCCAAAGTCCGCTTTCTTTGATTTGAAATTTGAGATCTGAGAGCTGAGATCTGAAATCTCATACTTTAGAACCAAAAAAAGAGGCTGTCTAGAATTACTCATTCTAAACAGCCGTTATTCTAAATTTATCGAAATCTCTAATTACCGGTCTTTCGCGGTGAATCAACTACAATGTTGTTGACCGTAAACGTCGTTGACGTCGCTCGCTGAAGATCTGCAAGTGCCTTGTTGTAATCCGTTTCGGCTCTTATCTCAGCGTTTCGGGCATTCGTCAATGTATTCTCGCGTTGGAACAGCAAAAATGTGGTCGACCGCCCGGCACTAAATAATTGACGTTCTCCATTTAGTTGGATCTCGGCATTTTCACGCGCGCGGCGTGATGTAAGTACGCGTTGGCGTGATGTTTCAACGGCCTGGACGGCATTTCTTACTTCGGCTATCACCACTTGCTCTTGAGTTCTCGATTGCGCGGCGATCCGTTCGGTTTGAAATTCAGCAGTTGCTAGATCTGCTTTTGCAGTTCTGTTCCTAAGCGGAAACGAAATAGTTACACCGGCAGAAAATGTTCTGTAGTCGGTACTAAAAACATTGGCAAGCGCTTTTCCATAGCTTCCGACAAATGCCGGATTTACGCTTACACCGGCCTGACCATCAGCCGTCGTTCCAGCCAAACCGTCTAATGAAAAACTGGTGTTGAAATCAACCTGCGGCTTGACCTGTTCCTTAAAATATTCAATATCGATCTTGTTGATCTCGCTTTGGAGCGTTAAGTTTTGAAGCTCCGGACGGTTTGCAACCGCATCGCGAACAGCGGAATTCAAATCTATCGGATCATCGCTAAAAACCGGGGTATCCGTCGGCACAAAACTTTGCGACCATTGGGCGGAATTAATATCTTTTAATAACAACTGCTTTAGTGTGTTCTCAGTTATCGATACTTGTTGTGAAGCAAGCAGCAGGTCAGATTCCCGATTAGCTAGTTCTGTATTAACCTCTGCCTTTGCTAAGGGAGCTGCTGCTCCTGCAGCGATCCGGGCTTCAATCTGTCGTAAATTTTCTTTCGAAAGGTCCAAATTTGCCATTCGGTTTTGCTGGTCACGTAACGCAAAAACGAGGTCCCAATATGCTCTTTGCACTTGCGCGATCACTTCGATCGTTCGTCTTCTAAAATCAGCGTCAGATTGTGCGATCGCCTTCTTTTGTATCTTTATCTGCCTGCGGGTTTGGTCGATCTGACGATTTCGAAGTATCGGCTGTGTAAACGAAACTCCAAGTCTCGATGAAAATGATGGATTTAACGTAGACGCTAACGAACTGGTTCGGGTTCTCGAGTTGTTGAAAAATACATTATAGTTTCCGCCGCCTTGTTTAATAAACTGACCAAAGCTCGTATTGGCAGAGAATTGCGACTGCGAAACCACTCCGGAAGAATCCGCACCCGCAAAGATATTGGGTTGTGCCTGAACGTTATTTGAATAGAGAGGGTTAACGGTTATCGTCGGGTCATAGAATCCAAAAAGCGATCGTAAATTTGACTCCGCGATCTTGACGTCATTTCTCGCGACCTCAATATCATTATTGTTTTGGAGCGCCATTCGGATCGCGTCATTCAGCGATAGTGAACTCGTCTGGGCGGCATCGACACCGATCCTCGAAATCGACGCAGAACGTGTATTCGCGGAGATGGTCGGAGGCGCCTTTTCGATAATATCTCCGACGTCTGAATCTGAAAGTTGAGAAACAGTGCTCGGTTGGTTACTCGATGTCGTATTCTTTGCGATCTGCTTCTCGTCTTGCTGAGCTTGCACCGCGGAAACGGAAATTACGCAAACCGAAAGCATGCAGGATAGAAACAAGGCTATCCGATAGGAAAATATCATTATTGAAAACTCCAAAATTTTAACAACTGTTTATGTATAGATTACTGTAACTCAAGCATTTGTACGCTTACATTTTTCCGTTTGTTTCAAAATAAATATTCGCAA
>JBGTEI010000630.1:0-2714 GCA_041747875.1 Pyrinomonadaceae bacterium
GGGTCCGATTCTGAATTCAAATTTTTTGATCTCGGAGCGGCAATTCATAAGATCCGTGTAGACCTGGGAATTCCGATTAATTTCAATGATAACTCCAACCCGAAAAGAGGTCAGAATTGTGCCATCGCTACGATCGAATATTCAGTAGTTGACGGAAATGTTGGCAACGGTGTTCTCATTTACATCAAGCCGACTCTCGACGAAAATCAGCCGATCGACATTGTCCAGTACCAGAGTGTTAACCCGGCATTTCCTCACGAAGGCACACTTGATCAATTCTATAGCGAAACGCAGTTCGAGTGTTATCGAATGCTTGGGTTCAACATGATGGACTCGATCTGCGGGGATACGAAACCAAAAACCGTTGCAGATCTAAAGGGCGCGGGAGACAATTATCTATCAAAACTAACGCATAAAACTCCCCGTGAAAATATGACTGACGAACTACTCAAATCGCTGAGCACTAAGATCTCTGACTCCGTTTAACGGGAAATGCATTACGACACGATCCGCGTCAGCATTACCAATGCGGGATTTTACCCCAAAGGTCGCCGGCGCTATTTGCTGCTAAATTTAATAGCGGGACAAACGTTTTGAAAAAACAAGAGAAGGTCAAAACGCATTATTAAAAACTGGGCTGCCCAAACTGTTCCGTCCCAAAGCTTCCGATCCCGTTAAGACGGAAGCTGAAGACGAAGCGGTTTTCGCGGCGGATGCCGACGTTGAACGTGTAAAATTGGGTGGTTACAGAGCAGCAGTCGCCGGCATATCCGAGCGTGAATAGCGAGCTTATAAGCGGTCTTCCGCCTGTTGCCCGGCGGTTTTGGAAATCCCAGAAAAGGGATGTGCCGCCGTAAAAACCCTTATCCCGATTGCCTAAAAATATCGCCGGGCTCCATTGAGAACCTCTGATCGTTCCGGCTTCTTTTCCAAAATCATTGGCAAATTGAGCAAAATCTCCCGTTAAATTTACCGCTCGGGTGTAATAAAAAGTTTGGAAAAACTTGATTAGTTTTTTGTCATAGCCGATCGTCGCGGAGATATTTCGAAGTCCGTCGCCATTTAAACCGAGATCCATACGCGTATTTACGAGGATCGTTTTCTGCGGGCGATATGTCGCATCAAGGCTGATCGGGGAAAACTTCCTGGGTACTCCGCCAAATGTGTAAAACGAAAGATCGGTGATCGGCGTAATTTGATTTCTTCGCCCGGGTGTCAGCGCACCTCCAAAATACGGATCGAAAAAGTATTTCCCCCGCACCGTAAACGTAAACAATTCATAGGGCTGGATCGATAGCGCCGCTTTTTCTTCATCCGGGATTTGCGCAAGATTTGCCTGCGCCTCCGGTGTTACAGCTTCGGTATATTTTCGCGTGAAAATTCGGTTTGTCACACCGAATTCGATCTCGTTCGTATCCGTTTGTGTGTCGCCGTAGTCAAAACGGATGATTTTATTGAAATTGTTTATCCCGCTTACGAACTTGTATTTTACGTACGGCTCGATCACATGGCGAAAACGAAACGCATCATCTTTGCCGTAGAAATTCCGGGCGAGCGCGACCGGGCGAAAATCGAGTTCGAGTTCGCCGTATTTGCGAATTACGTCGCGACCCACTACCTTCCTGAAATCATTAAATGAATTTGAATAGTATGTAACACGTCCACCGGCAGTCGCGGTAAGTGTAAAATATTTAGTATTAAAAGGGATCGAAACTTGCGGATGAACGTCAAAACGCTGTCCGATCGCCGGGGCTACCACCGGATCACTTCCTGTCGCCTGGCGATAAAGCGCAATGCTGTCAACTTCTTCGCGCCGGCTGATCCCTTCAAGGCTGGTCTTAAAAGAAAAATAAGCATTATCAAAAAACTTAAATCGAGTCGGGCGTTTTTCAAAATGTATACTTGGCAGATTCCGCGTTTTGATTCGAACATTTGGGATCGAGATCACTTCAGACCGTGCCAGAATATTTAATGTGTAATCATCCCAACTCTTAGTCACATATGCCTGAGAAACTTCGATCGGCGAAATTATCTGTTGGATCCCATCTGAAAATACCTGCCTGAACGCAAGACTCGATGTGATCCGAACGTCCGCTACACCGACAAATCCGTTTTGGAAATAGTGAATTCCTTCGGCGTAGATGCTCGTACCGCCCTGATCCGGATTCTCGTCCGTTGCGCTCGATCCAAGGATCCGATCCTGCACACCAAAAAGTCCGACGTTAAAATAAGAACGCGAATTTGCGCGTGTCCTGAGGTCAAACCCGTACCCGATCCCGCGTGAGCTGTAAAGATCGGCGCGAAGCGTGATATCAGCTGAGCGGCCAAGTGTTTGATAATAGGCTGTGGAAAGTCGCACGCCTTTAATTGCGGAGTATCCGATCGTCGGCGTCAAGAAACCCGAGCTTCGGTCTTTTTCCTTTATCGGTATTGAAATGTAAGGTAATTTGATCAGCGGAATTCCTTTGATCCGAAATGCCGGCGCTTTTAGTTTTACCTTATTGTTTGTTACGACGATCGCTTCGTCAGAAGTAAAACTCCACGTCGGAACCGCATCTTCACACGCCGTGAAAACCGCATTTTTTATGACGACCTCGTCAAGTTTTGTTCGCTCTACGCTGTCAGCCGTAAAATACAAGACATCGCCGTCTTCCGTTTGATTCGTATAACCGGTCGAATTTATAAACTTTCCAAGCTTTGTCTTATAATTCCAA
>JBGTEI010000631.1:0-5821 GCA_041747875.1 Pyrinomonadaceae bacterium
GAAGTCGACGGTGAAGAAGCCGGCGATGCAGAAGCAGCTCCCCCGCCGAAGAAAAAATCCGGCTTTCCTATAATGCTTATGGTTGCAGCGCTTGCCGTGGGATTGGCTGTCGTATGTGTTGTTGGAGCCGGGCTTTTTTACTTTACGCGGGAGGCTGCATCGTGCGAGGCCCAGGCACGTATAATTACACCTGAAAAAGGCGACACACTAAAAGCCGCAACCGATGTCGAGATCGAACTTACCAATGGCGAGTGCGTTCAAAAAGCAGTTTATACAATTGAAGGAAAAGAATTCGCCTCTTCAGAAGAACCGCCGTTTTCCGTCAAGATCGAGCCAAGTGAATTTCCCGAATTTGGTGATGGATTAAATCGAAATTTAAAAGTGATCCTCTTTGATCAAGATGGAAAACAGATCACACAATCTCAGGAAATCGCTTTTTTTATAGAAACGATCGAGGTAGAACCACCGAAAGAAACCGATACGCCGCCGCCAACTGGCGACCCGACAAATCCGGGCGGCCCACCCGGTGGAGATCCAACCAACCCGGGTTCAACGGGTAAAGATGTTTCGATAAAAGATACGATCGCAATGTCAGGAAATGTCCTGAAGCAGTTTTCCGGAGACAACCAATACAAATTTGACCAGAGATTTCTTCAAGAAGTCGGAAAAGCAGCTTCGGAATTTGCGGCGGAGGGATATTTTGAACGCGCCCAGAAATATCGGGATGTGATAAACATTGCATTTATTCGTGAGCAAAACCTTGACCCGCCGTTGGGATATATTTTGGCTATGAGCCGCAGTAAGTTTTCGCCAAAAAACAACGCGGACGGCACGGGACTTTGGCGAATGTCTAATGATTTCGTTGTTGCAAATTCATATAATGGACTTTGCGGCGAGGAAACGATCGCATCAGCGGCGCAAAATTGCGCGGCAAAAGCGTCAGCACTTTACCTAAAAGCCTTGATCTTAAATATATTTGAAGGTGACACAATATACGGAATTGCGGCATTTGGAATGTCGCCGCAGGAAGCAGATGCCTGGAAGGCGACGCTTCCGGCAGATCGGACGGATTTTTGGAATGTCATAAAATCACCTCAGCAAAGACAGGAGGTGGTAAACTTTTTTGCTGCCGCGATGGTAGCGGAGAATCCGCAAAAATTCGGACTACCAAAAGACCGACCGCTTTCCGAACTGTATTCCGTATTCATGAAATAGCGCGGATGATATAATTAGAAGAATAATGCTCGAAGTTGTTATCACATATTCCACAAATGAAGGTTCCGGAGAGATCAACATAGACCGGGAAAAAACATCATTTGGCCGGGGAGGAGACGCTGACCATCGTTTTGACGATGATGGTTTATCGCGCCTCCATGCAAGTATATTCCGGGAAGATGATCAGGTCTGGATCGTAGATGAAAACTCCTCAAACGGTACTTTTGTAAACGGCAAAAAAGTCTCACCAACCGGCATTCCTTTAAGAAACGGCGATTCGATAAAAATTGGCCACTGCACGAATTTTCAGCTTAGCATCGCTGAAAAAAGTGAATTCGAGGATTCTTATGATGCACCTTCCGAAGATGAATCGTTTACGACCGTCTCGGCATCTGCGGACAACGCGGAAAGACCTTCGATGATGATCCCGCTTATTATCACTGCTGCCGCCTTTTTGGTTATTTGCAGCGCTGCTGTTTTTATAGGTATCAATGTTTTAGGAAACAGCCAGCCGGCATACGTTGAAAACCATGATGACAACGAAGATTACCTAAATGACGATCCCGATACGAATAGTGACGTTAAGGACAATTCCGGAACATCGGATTCCAACGAAAACGCGAATAATTCGTCTGAAAGCGCGCCACCGGTCGGCTCAAACGATACATCAGGTACTGAAATCACCGACTCGCCGACAATTGGCAAAGACGAGAATACGGTAAAATTGCCGACCGGTAAGAATTACCAGGCGATGTCTGATACCGAAAAGAACCAATATGTAAAGGTTCGATCCGAAAAGGTCGCGAGGATGATCGGAAACAATTCGAGCGAATCTATTCCAACGGACGCTATCGCTCAGATCAGAAAGTGGCTGGATGGTTATTCTGGCAGAATTAGAGGCAATCGAGTAAATGATTGCGGCGGAACGTCCTATTTAAAGAGTGATATGATCTCGCTGCTTGAGCGTGCGAGAGACAATGCACCATATATCATCCGCTCGTTTAATCAAAAGGGTGTCGATCCGCAGATCGGACTCTACCTCGCGATGATCGAATCCGAACATTGCCCTTGCCTCCAAAGTCATACCGGTCCGCTCGGGATGTATCAATTCACTTACAGCACTGCGCAGCGATTCGGTTTGAATGTTCAAAAAAACGCTTCCCCGTCAAGCCCGGACGAAAGATGCAATCCCGAAGCCGCGGCACGCGCTTCGGCCGGCTATATGAAAAGCCTGACGGCTCGAATTGGGACTGGACCTTTAAGTATTCCATTGGCGATAGCAAGTTATAACAGCGGCGAGGGCGGACTCGGTAAAAATTTGAAAACTGCACTTGAATCAAACGAGAGCCAGGAAAGAAGTTTTTGGACTCTGGTGGCAAACTCGGAAAAGCTCGCAGTCCAATTTCAAAAAGAAAACATCAAGTATGTTCCAAAATTTTTTGCAGCGGCAATAATAGGTGAAAATCCCCGGGACTTTGGTATTGGTCTTCAGCCCTTATCGACATATACCAAATGAGCAATAGAAACAAAGAAGACTTTTAGATCGTAATATGCCCCAACTCTTCCTTAAATTCACCGGCGAAGACGGTAACACACAAAAGATCAAAGTTGATGGCGATAAATTTATCGTCGGCAGACACACAGGTAACGATCTTTCGATATCGAACCCCAAACTCTCACGTGAACATATCGAAATCACAAGATCCGGTGAGACTTTTTACGTAGAGGACCTCGGGTCCAGCAATGGCACGACCTTAAATACCTATCGCGTTCAACAACCCGAAGCCCTGTATGACAGCGATGTACTAAACCTGGGTGGAGGAATAGAGATCTCGGTTGAGATCGAACACACCAATACTGAAGCGGGTGCACAATCTGAGACCGACAATTCTGACGAAGGGCTTTACGGTTCCGGTTCACCGGATGTCGAAAGTCCGGCGGGGACAGTTGCCGCCGTATCACGGTCTGCCGAGCCTGGAGGGTTTGAATATGGCAGGTTTTTTCTGATTGCCCCCCTATTATTACTTTTTGTCTTGATTGCTGCAGGCGGAGCAGTATTGGTTTTCAAGGGAACTCAACCATCAGTCGCACGCGAGAATAACGATGATGACTTCGAATTGACACCGCGGGACAATGAAAAAGGCGATAACGAAAACGAGGTACCTGGGGATAAAACACCAGAACCGCTGCCGACGGATTCAGCAAACCCGACGGATGTTTCTGTCAATTCTGAAAACACAGGCGGTACTGACATTCCCGCGCCCGAAGGAAACAGTGAAACTAGCGGACAATCCGGAAGCGCTAATTCTCTTGAGAAAGCGGCAGTAAGCTTTATGCGGCGAATTGCACGTAATGACCCGAGTCCGATCTTAACCGCACGCCAGGTAACCGAGATCCAGGCAAAGATCGATCAGATAAAGAGTTCTTCTGCGCTCGCAAGCAACATCAAGAATGCGAAAACGAACAATTCGGCACTGGCATCTCTCGCAGGGTCGAAAAATCTAAAACCGCAATTTCTTGCGACCGCGGCCATTGCGAAACTCGGAAGCAACAGCGGAAATGTGCTGACTACAGCGCAGAGTATGATCGAGGTTCTCGACAAGCTAAACATTCAGATCGGCGACGAAGTGGCAGATGATGGACTGATCGCTATCGCTGCATATCAGCAGGGTGTATCTGACGAGTTTCTGAAAATGCGAAACACAATGGAAAGACTTGCCGCGGAGAATCCAAATGTGACCTCCAGACAGATCCGCACGATCTGGTTCTTGCGCGACAAAGGCAAAATATCTAGTTCGGAGTTTGAATTTGCACTTCGTTTTCTAGCAATTGGAACAATTACGCAAAACCCGAAGGCTTTTGGCGTCAACGCAGAAGCACTTTCATTATGAAAAAATCAGGAGGCAAAGCAGAAGACGGCGAAATGTTGCATGGCGCCGTTGAAATGAAGGTAAACGGCGTTCCGGTAAAGATCGAACTGTCAGTGCCTGCGGGTTCGGTAAAGCCTCAGAAGATGTTGCCCGTGCTCCAACAACTATCAAACTCCTGTGTTCAGCTGTCGATAACCGAAGTTGAAAAAAGCGGAAAGGAGATTTCGTGCCGCGCGGGTTGCGCTGCTTGTTGCAGCCAGCTTGTTCCAATATCAAAGATCGAAGCTTATAATATTTCTATATTGGTAAGAGATCTGTCTGCGATGAAAAAACAAGTTGTGGTCAAGCGTTTCAAGAAAGCTCATGATCAGCTATTAGATTCGGGTTGGATTGCGCGAATGGGAACGGGAGTTGGATTAAGTGCCGAAGATCGCCAGAGTTTAGCGCTTGAATATTTTGGTGAAGGAATCGAGTGTCCATTTCTCGAAAATGAAAGCTGCGTGATATATAGTTCGCGTCCGCTTGCATGTCGCGAATACCTCGTAACTTCTTCGGCAAAACATTGCTCGGATCCGACGGAAGAAACGATCGACGCAGTTCCTGTATCACTGCCGATTTCGGCAACCGCGCACAAGATTTCAGGTGAGATACTGGCAAATGGGGAACCGGGATATATTCCGCTGATAAGCGTCTTGAAATGGTCTGAAGATAATCCCGAAAACTTTCCTATGAAAACAGGCCCACTGTGGATGGAAATGATAATGGACAAATTAAAGCGGCCGGAAGAAACTTCAGAGAAATCGGACACGGGCTAATTAGTTCTAATTAATTGGGATACAAATTTGGGTTTTACTATTTTCAGCTTACGATTTATTATTGTTGACTATATATATGAGCAAATATCGCAAAATTGTCTGGAATGAAGGGATGCTTCTTACACCCCATCATTTTCAGCAATGGGATAACTATTACGAGGAACTCGTAAACTCGCGTTCGAGAGCAATTCGCTCGTACGATTATGGTGTATTGGACCTTCAAATAAATCGTGAAGCGATCAGCAATGGCGAGTTTCAAATCACAAACTGCCACGCGGTTTTGCCTGATGGGCTGATGATCAACGTCCCTGACGCAGAAGGCGTTCCTGACCTTCGGCCGATCGCGGACCACTTTCACCCGGAGCAGGAAAAACTAGGTGTTCATCTTGCGATCCCGGCGAAAAAGATTGGTGAAGCAAACTTTCAGGCGAATGGCGCTAAACCAAATAATAACCTTCGTTTTCTTCAAGAAGGCGCGCTGGTAAAAGACGAAACAAGCGGAACGAATGAACAGCCGATAGCCTACGCAAAAAGCAATTTGCGGATAATTTTTGACGACGAACTTCGTGACGGATTCACTTCGATAAAAATTGCCGAACTGGAAAGAACTCCCACGGGACAATTAAAAATATCCGAAGAATATGTTCCACCGATCCTTAAAACATCGGCTTCGACATGGGTTGTAAATATGCAGCGGCAATTAGTGGAGATTCTAATTGCAAAAAGCAGTTCGCTTGGTGAACAGCGCCGCCAGAAAAATGCTTCGCTTGCAGATTTCACAACTTCTGAAGTCGCGGTCTTTTGGCTTCTTCAGACCATAAATTCAGCGATCCCAACAATGTCGCACTTCTTTCGTACCCCGCTGCTTCATCCGGAAAGTCTGTATTTGGAACTGGCGGAAGTTATCGGAAAGTTGCTTAC
>JBGTEI010000632.1:0-5786 GCA_041747875.1 Pyrinomonadaceae bacterium
CGGAAATAAGGAATTTCTGGCTTTGTATGAAAGAAACTGAAACAGAACCGGACCGGAAAACGAACGAAAAATTTGTCGAAGGGATCGATTTCTATTTTGAAGGCGGCTATATGGTGCTTACGGAAAAATTCCTCCGCCAGCGTGGCTACTGCTGTGAAAATGGATGCCGTAACTGCCCGTATCCGAAACCTAAAGCAGCCGGATCAAAGTAAAAAGGTTTCCAGTTCTTCTTCTGCTTCCGGTAAATTAGCATTGACCAGTGTTTCAGGTTTCGGCGCTCTTGAGATCGTTACCGGAGCTTCGGGCGAACAGCAGGCTGTTACTAACTTTTCATAATCATCCTGCATTTGGTCTGACTCGGCCAACCGGTTAAGCGTGGTATCTACGATATTTCGAAGATGTTCGTCTTCGGGCATGCTGAGTTTATAGTGCATCCATTTTCCGTCGCGCCTTGTTTCGACCAACCCGGTTTTTCGCAAATAAGCAAGATGCCTCGAAATTTTAGGCTGACTTTCGTCAAGTGCCTCAACAAAAAAACAAACACACACTTCCTCATCACGGATCAGATTCAGCAGTCTAAGCCTGGTTTGATCAGAAAGTGCGGTGAAAAGGTTTTCCATATCGGAAAGTATTTTTGTCGAACTCATATTCGGATATTAACAAAAATCGTAAAAAAAGTCTTGACATCCGTCACGCCTAGGAATATATTCGTCTTAACATATATGAGAAAGCATATATGAAATTAAGAAAGGTTAAGGAGTATTAAGAAATGAAAGTTCATATTTCTTTGAATGTAAAAGATATTGGAGAGAGCGTAGAGTTTTATCAGAAGATGCTCGGCATAAAACCGCTCAAATTTATTGATCCACGGGAAAACGAAAAGGTTAAAAACGGCTATGCAAAGTTTGACGTTGCGGATCCGCCGTTAAATTTAACCCTCAACGAAGGAAAGTTTGATGCCGGCGGTTCGCTTTCGCATCTCGGCCTGCAGGTAGCTTCTACCGAAGATGTACTAAAGTTTAAGCAAAATTGGATCAACGCAGAGTTGCTGACGGTCGATGAGTTCGGCGTAGACTGCTGCTACGCAAATCAGGATAAAACTTGGGTTCGGGATCCGGACGGTAATGAATGGGAAGCTTTTGTTGTGTTGAGCGATCTTGCGCCGGAGACTTCTGATGCAAGCTGCGCTTGTAGTACCAAAGTATCAGAGCATATTGCAAAGGTCGTAGATGCTGGTGCTGCCGAGTGCTGCACATCTGCTGCCGGTGATACTAAAACAGCCGCAAGCTGCTGTTAGTCGAAGATCGTCTTTGAATTCGTTTCACGAGAGTTTTATAGTATCTTTTCGGTTTTACCGAGAAATAATGAAACAGAGTGAAATAGTATTATGGAATTGACTTCGACCAATCAGCAAAATCTGGACATTCGTTCGACACCGCGAGACGAGATGGATCTTTATCCATTGGATACTTTCGAGTATGAATATCCCGGAAAAGAAATTTGGATAGATTTTGAGATCCCGGAATTTACGGCGATCTGTCCTTTTTCGGATTTTCCGGATTTTGCTACGATCAAGTTAAAATATATGCCAAATGAGCGGTGTATAGAGCTTAAGAGTTTGAAGATGTATATCAATTCATTTCGTGACGTGAAGATCTTTCACGAACATGTGATAAACGTTTTGATCGAGGATTTTGTCACGGCGTGTGATCCCTTAAAGGTGCGGATCGAAGGCGATTTCAACGTTCGCGGAAATATAAAAACGTTAGTACGTGCAAAGTACAATAAGAAAGACTCTTAAATTTTTATTTAAGAGTCTTTCTCTGTATTTTTATTTATTTGATCTAGTGTCCCGCCGCCGCCATTACGCCGACGGCACCACCCGATTCTTCATCTTCATCGGAATGATTGGTGCACGCACATTCAATTAGTTCATCGATCTTTTTCTCGATCTTTCTTTCAGTACCCATATCTGCATTTCGGAGTTCGGAAACGATCAAGAATTTTGCTTTTTCCAATAGGCTTTGTTCTCGGAATGAAAGTTTTTTCTCTCCGCTTAAGAACGTTAATTTCTTCAAAACATCGGCAGCTTCAAAAATATCACCTGATTGCAGCTTTTCGTTAAATTCGCGCGAACGAACCTTCCAATCGCTTGATACATTTTCAAAATCTTCGCCCAGGGTCACCATCAGCGTTTTGTACTGCTTAGAACCGATTATAGGTCTGATGCCAACGGCTTCTGCATTATCCATTGGTACGAATATTGTCGAATTGTCACTCAATACTCTGAGTGAATATAAGCGCATCAGATTGCCGCCTATCGTTTTCTTTTGGATGTCTTCTACTAAACAAACACCCTGATTTGGATAGGCTACTTTCTGCCCGATATTAAGTTCCATAAATTCCTCCGAAAAATTAAAGGTAAAATGAGGAAACGAACAGGAAAATACCAATCCGTTTTTTGCCCAAACTGTTTAGGTAACCTTATTATAACACACCAAAAGAGGCTTTGGAAAAAAAAGTGATTTTGACAAAGTCATGAAAACGCAGGAACTAGGGAAGTTCGGCCGGGAGATTTGGCAGACAGATCGAAAAGGTTGTTCCGCTGCCCAATTCGGAAGAGACTTTTACCTCGCCCTTATGAAGACGTGCAAGGTGTTTTACGATGGCAAGACCGAGACCCGTACCGCCGATCTCCCTCGAACGTGCGCGGTCGGCTCTATAGAACCTTTCAAAAACACGTGGGATCTGTTCGGCCGGAATTCCTTCGCCTGTATCGGAAACCTCGATCGTATTAAATTTTTCGCCAACGATAAGATTAACGGCGACGATCCCATATTCGCGGTCAAATTTTATTGCATTGTCTATTAAATTTGTAAGCATCTGCTCAAGGCGTATGACGTCTGCAAAAACCCGCGATTCATCCCTGACATTATTTTCGAGGCGGATCTTCCTATCCATCGCATTTGCTGAAAGATTAATAAATACTTCATTTATAAGCTCGCTGAGCTTTACATCCTTCTTTTCGATCGTGATCTTTCCAGCTTCGATCGAAGAAAGTTCGGAAATATCTTCGATCAAATGCTGCATTCGCTCTGCATTCTTTCGAATTATCTCGAGAAAACGCGCGCGGTTTAAGCTGTCGTCAATTCCGCCGTTTTCAAGCGTCTCAACAAATGCAAGGATCGAGGTCAGCGGTGTTCTGAGCTCATGGGAAACATTTGAAAGAAATTCCTTTCTTACTTTTTCAAGGTGTTCGACCTGTGTTCGATCATAAAAAACACCAATTGCGAATCGTGATTCACCGAGGTCAAGTGTTTTTACGCTTACTTCAAACAGACGGCTGTGAGACTGGCGGATCTCTACTTTTACAAGTGACGGTAGTCCTTGGGTCAGCGCCAGATGAAACGCGTCATGGATCGAAACGCTCCTGACCACTTCGCTCAGACGCTTATTGATCAGCTTTTCATTGCTTCTGCTAAAAACATTTACCGCAGCATCATTGACAGCAACGATCCGCATATCGTCACCAACGATCAGTATGCCTTCCCGTATTGACCGGATTATTTCAGGCAGATGCGTGTGCGGAAGCTCGCTTTGAGAAACAAAAGTTGTACGTAAACCGTCGGAATAGCTCATTTAGTTAATTAGTAGGTTTAGATAGTATATCTAAATAACAGCGAATTTTAGAACTACTTGAAACCAACAAAACGATAACCCACTCCTACTACAGTTTCGATGCATGCTCCGCATTCACCGAGCTTTTGGCGCAGCCGGCGTATATGAACGTCCAGAGTTCTGGTGTCGCCAAAATAGCTGTAACCCCAGACGTTATCAAGTAAATTTTGACGGGTTGCGACGCGTCCGAGATTCTTTGTCAGATAGGTCAATAGCGAAAATTCTTTTCGCGTAAGTTTCACTTCGTTTCCGGTACAAAATACCCGCATATCCGTGAAATCAATAGCAAGCTTTTCATCTTCGTATTTCTGAAGTTCATCCGTATCGGTGCGCCGCAGAACCGCCTTGATTCGGGCGATCACTTCTTTTATCGAGAACGGTTTTGTAATGTAATCATCCGCACCGATGTCGAGGCCCGCAATTTTATCCGTCTCGGCGGTTTTCGCTGTCAGCATAATTACCGGAATGTCTTTTGTAACGGGCTCGCGGCGAAGTCTTCTGCACAGTTCGATACCGCTCATACCCGGAAGCATCAGATCGAGGAGTATCAATGACGGCGGACGTTTTTCATCGAGCGCTAGTCTCAAACCTTTTTCACCGGATTCGGCGATGACGGTGATAAACCTTTCGCGGTCGAAGTTATATCGCAAGCTCTCAGCAATATCGGATTCATCTTCTATGATAAGAATGTACGGTCGCATGTTTTAAGAAAGCAATTTCTAAAATATGAATTTAATATAAAAGAAAGAATATCGATCGCGATTTAATGGGGTGTGACAAAAATGTTAATAAAGTGTTAAATCGCGCAGATTTTAGAAATCACCCTGTTCTTTCGGCCGCAAGATCTCGATCAGTTTGCCGCAACCCGATTCGATCTCATCCCAATTCCCGATATCGAGGTCGATCACTGCCAAGGCAGCGGTCGGCATTCTCTCATATTTACCCGAGAGCACTTGTACAAGACCCTCAAAACCAGGATTGTGGCCGACGATCATTACCGATCGAAAGTCTTTGTCGGTTTCCGCTAAAATATGAACCAGAGAATTCGTACCTGCACCGTAGATACTTTCGTCAAATACGATCTTGGCTTGGATCAATGCATATTCTTTTACAAGTTCTGCTGTTTTTTTTGCTCGTTCGGCGGGCGAGCTTAAAATGATCTCGGGTTCAAATTCTTTCCCGAGCATTAGTTCGCCCATAAAGGGGGCGGCCTTTTTGCCTCGTTCACTGAGCGGACGCTGGAAATCGGATAGTTCGGGATGATCCCAGCTGGATTTGGCATGTCGCAGAACGAAAAGTCTTTTCATTGTTTTATGAATTTGACCAAACGCGGTCGGAAATTGAAAAGCATTTACTGCCCTAGATTTGTTTAAGGACGATCGACGCGGGACGGCTAATTGCCTCTAGCGTGCGAAAAAGGTCCTTTTTTAACGACTTTTTCTTTTTCAAACGCAAAACATCCGCGATCGAAATTATTCCCTTTAGATCTCCTTTCTTATTGATAACGGGAAGTCTCTTGATCTTTCGTTTTGCCATCATCTTAAGTGCTGCTTTTACAGGATCTTTGGGGGAGCAAGAGATAAGCTTTCCGTTTAATAGATCACCCACCATCACTTCTGAAGCGATCTGATTTCGTGATGTTAAAGCGATACAAACGTCGCGGTCGGTGATCATTCCGATCACCTTTTTCTCGCCATTTAATACCGGGACAACACCGCAGTCTTTTTGCCACATAACAAATACTGCATTTCCAAGATTCTCGTCCGCACGGCATGTGCCGACGTCTTTCGTCATGATATTTTCAACTTTCATATTCGTCTAAAATGTCTATTAAACCAAAAATTTGATTTTTCGCGATTGGTGAATTTTGTATTAATCTTTACTATATCAGAAAGATGAAAACACAAAGACTCGCCGCAATTGACATTGGTTCAAATTCCTTAAAATTAGCAGTGATAGAAGCCGCCGCAAGCGATTCATTTACAATAATCTGGCAGGACCGGGAGCGGGTAAGACTCGGTCATACAACACTTCAAGAGGGTTATATTCCGGACGACGCGATCGAAATGTCGATCGATGCGATAGCCAGATTTCGTTCGATCGCCGAA
>JBGTEI010000633.1:0-2053 GCA_041747875.1 Pyrinomonadaceae bacterium
AAACCTTTATATTGTCATTCCAGGTTGCAGACCAATCACGATTCCATCCTGTAACGAGGTTTTCAAATTCCGTTCCGAATTTCAGGTTGGGCGAATAGCCGATCTGAGATTTGTACCAGGTTATGTAATCACTAAAAAGCAGCAGCGCTCCATTGTCGTAATAAATATCGATGCTTTTTCCATTCTTCTTTAACGTGTCGGCCATAAAGGAAACCATTTTTACGAATGGTTCTCCGACAGAAAGGCGGTTTCCAAAAAGCAGTCTTTGTCGCGATTCATCTTTCGGGAGTTTCAAAGCGTCGTTAAAATATGTAAACGCAGTTTTTATTTGTTCAGGATCGCTCGACTGCGGTTTTCCATGCTGATCAAAATAGCGCATTCCAAGATCAAATGCCGAATCCAATGCACGAAGCGTGACGGCATTTTCACCTTCGCTTATGTACATACGGATCGACCACGGTTCATCGAGAATTAGCTCAAAGAGCTTCGTTACATAGGTGGCCGGATCGGCACCTTCAAAGTTTATCGCGACCGCCGCCGCAAACTTTTGATTTGGAACCGTTAAAATGTAAGTCTTCGTCTCCTCCTGCGAACCACCATGTCCGACGACGAATCTTCCGTTTGCCGTGTTTGTCCCCCAACCGTACCCGTAACCGATATTCTGTCCGTCGCCCGTATACTGTGAGGTCCACATTTCACTTCGCAGTTTTTCACTGAGAACTTTCCCCTCGTACAGGTTCTTCGCCATATTGAGCATATCGGGAACCGTCGAACGCGTTCCGCCGCCTGCAAAACGGCTGCTGATATCTACAAACTCCGAATTCCGGATCTTGCCGTCCAGCATTTGATAGCCCTTTACACGGTTTGGAATTATTCGCAGCGGATCATCGAGAAGCGTATTCTTCATCCCGAGCGGCTTCCAAACGTTTTCGGTCATATACGCGCCGTAAGACATCCCGCTCGCGCCCTCGATCACTGCCCCTAATAAATTAAAACCATAACTTGAGTAATTATAAAAAGTGCCCGGTTTCTGTTCGAGATCGAATCCGGCAAAAATTGCGATCGCCTCTTTTGTATTCTTATGCTCTTTTATATGTCCTTCGAGATCGTAATTTTGGTAGTGACTAATACCGCCGAGGTGACCGAGGAGTTGGCGGATCGTGATCGGATATGGTTTCTTCGGAAAATACGGCACATATTTTTGAACCTCATCATCCAGATCGATCTTTCCTTCTTCGACAAGTTTCAGGACGCCGATCGCCGTCATCGGTTTGGTCACCGAAGCCATCCGATAAGAAGAATCCGGTTTTGTTGGTATATTGTTTTCAAGATCCGCCAGACCAAAGCCCTTTACCCACTCGAAATCATCCTTGATAAATCCGATCGTCAGCCCTACGGTGCCCTCTGATCTCATTTGTTTGTTAACAAAATCCTCGATCCTTTGAATCTTTTCAGCAAATTTTGTCTGACTTTTTTCCTGAGCCCGAACGGATGCTACGAAATTGGCATCCGGTAATGAAAAAGTAGAAAACGAGAATACGAGTGTAATAAAAAGAATACGGTAAGATCTGTTCATAATTTATCCGGTCATTAAATGAGAAATGTTAACGTGAAGGCCTGACGGAAACCAAGATCCGGTACCTCCTGTAAAGAACTATATCCAGAGAAAACTCGGATGATCGATTTGGGTCGCTTCTCTTACGATCCTCTCCCAGATCCTGTTGCCATAATTAGAGTTTGTAAAGATCGCCATGCCCCATTTCTTTGATCTCTCACCGATGACAAAGGATTTGTAATTACCATTGTCGCCCCAATGCCAGAAGTAAGAGTGCTCTTTATAATTTTCGAGTCCAATTCCGAGTCCCCATGATAGAGCGCTGTTTATTTTGATCTGAGGAGTGAGCATTTCGTCTAACGTCGCTTTTTTCACCGCGATCGTTCGATCAGGTGCATCAAGCATTAGCATTAGAAATTTAGCAAAGTCATTTGTTGTAGTTTGTAAGCTTGCTGCTGCATTTAGCAGCATAAAATTCGGAAGCGCCGGAAGATCGGG
>JBGTEI010000634.1:0-7023 GCA_041747875.1 Pyrinomonadaceae bacterium
GACCGTTGGGACAGTCACCGAGATTTATGACTATATAAGACTCCTATTCTCCTCGATCGGAACCTCTCATTGCCCGAATTGTGACGCGCCGATCACACGCCAGCCGATCGAAAGGATCATCGAAGATATTTTGGAATTGCCTGCGGGTGAAAGAATTATGATCCTCGCGCCGATCGTTCAGGGACGTAAGGGTGAGTTTAAAAAGGATCTTGAAAAACTTCATAAAGAAGGTTTTTTGCGCGCCAGAATTGATGGTGAATTGCGGGCACTTGATGAAGAAATAAACCTCAAAAAACAAAAGAATCATACGATCGAGGTCGTCGTTGACAGGCTTTTGATGAAAGACGGTGTCGAAGAACGTCTTTCTGAATCCGTCAAAACGGCTGTAAAACTTACAGATGGTGCGGTTTTAGTTTCGATCGTCGATGGCGACGAAAAACTTTATTCTGAGAAAATGGCGTGTATTGGCTGCGGAATAAATATTGAGCCGCTCGAACCGCGTTCGTTTTCGTTCAACTCACGTTTTGGAGCCTGCCGCAGATGCGAAGGCGTCGGGACTATTGCAGAGGTCGATCCGAAGAGACTTATTCCTGATACTGGTTTACCTGTTAATAAACTTCCGCTTGTTGATGAAGTTGATAAAGCCGCGTCCACCTATTTTAGGGCCGCCTTGATCGGCCTCATCAAAGAACATAATAAAAAGAATAAAACCAAGATCCGGATCGATACGGCTTTTAAGGCTCTGCCGGATTCCGTTCAAAAGAACTTTTTTGTCGGCATTAAAGGAAGGATACCGATCAAGGCATATAGCCGCACTGTCCGCCAGACATGGACCGGCGTTACGAATTTAATGAGGGTGAGAATGCACAGCGCCGGTTCGGAAAAGATACGAACGATGCTTGAGCAGATGATCTCGCCGGTAACGTGTCCTGAATGCGGCGGACATCGGCTGAGAAAGGAAAGTCTGGCGGTAAAGGTTGGGGGATTGGGCGTCGGCGATTATGTGAGTTTGCCGATCGAAGATGCGGTTAAGAAGTTTGAAGATGTAAAACTAAACAAGCGAGAGGATAAGATCGCCGGTTTGGTCTTAAGTGAGATCAATGACCGTTTGAATTTCCTCGACGGCGTCGGGTTAGGATATCTGACTCTCGACCGTTCGTCAGGAACGCTCTCCGGCGGTGAAGGTCAGCGCATCCGGCTCGCGACGCAGATCGGTTCGCAGCTTCGGGGCGTTTTGTATGTCCTCGACGAGCCTTCGATCGGACTCCATCCGCGGGATAATCAGAAGTTGCTAAAGACGCTTCGTGAATTGCGGGATCTGGGAAATACAGTTCTTGTAGTTGAGCACGATGAAGAAACGATCGAGCAGGCTGATTTTGTCGTCGATCTCGGTCCGAAAGCGGGAACTCACGGCGGCGAAATTGTTGCTAAAGGAACGCCAAAGCAGATCATTAAAAATAAGAGATCACTGACCGGAAAGTATATGTCCGGCGAACTTTCGATCAAACTCCCCGAACAAAGACGCTCCCCAAATGGAAATAATATTGTTGTAAAGGGCGCACGTGCGCATAATCTTCAGAATATCGATGTCACGTTTCCGCTTGGCGTTCTGACGGTTGTGACGGGCGTTTCGGGTAGCGGGAAGTCGACGCTTGTCGATGAAATTCTTTACCGTTCGCTGGCGAAGGAAATTTACAAGTCCCATAAAGAACCGCTTGAACACGATTCGATAGAGGGTCTTGAACTGGTAGACAAGATCATCGAGATCGACCAGAAACCGATCGGCAGAACCCCGAGATCGAATCCGGCAACATACACCGGAGTTTTTACACCGATCCGCGAGCTCTATGCGATGCTTCCTGAATCCCGCGAACGCGGTTATAAAGCCGGACGTTTTTCGTTTAACGTTAAAGCCGGACGCTGCGAAGCTTGCGACGGCGCGGGAATGAAACGGATCGAGATGAATTTTCTTCCCGATGTATATGTGATGTGCGATATCTGCCGCGGCACGCGTTATAACCGGGAAACTCTTGCCGTAAAATATAAGGGACTTTCGATCGCGGAATTGCTTGATACGACGATAGAAGACGCACTTCCGCTTCTCGAGAATATTCCACAGATAAAGCAAAAGCTGCAAACACTTCTCGATGTCGGCCTCGGGTACTTAAAACTCGGACAATCCGCGACGACGATCTCCGGCGGCGAAGCTCAGCGCGTAAAGCTCTCAAAAGAACTTTCAAAACGCGCGACCGGAAAAACGATCTATATCCTCGACGAGCCGACTACCGGACTCCATTTTGCAGACGTTCACAAGTTACTTGATGTACTGCAAACATTAGTTGATACCGGAAACTCGGTAATCGTCATCGAACACAATCTTGACGTTATAAAATCCGCCGATCATATAATCGATCTTGGCCCGGAGGGCGGTTCAAAGGGCGGAAAGGTCGTAGCATTTGGAACCCCGGAAAAGGTGATGAAGAGTAAAAAGTCCTACACGGGACAGGCGTTGAAAGCGGTTTTGTGATCGACTTAAAGTTCGGGGTTTGGGGTTCAGGGTTCAAAGTTCAGGTTCAAAGTTCAAAGTTCAAAGTTCAAGGTTTCGGCTGAAAACTTAAAACTCAAAATTCCAGTTCTGATTATTGAGATCTGAAGCCGGAAATTTCAAATTTCAAATTTCAAATCTGAATTCGGAAATTAGGAATCTGGATTCAGAAATCATTCACTTGAAATCGGGAATATAAAATCTGAATTTTGAGATTTGAATTTTGAAATCTGAGAACTCATATTAAATCTGAAATCTGAAATCTTAATTTTGAATTTGAAATTTGAAATTTGAAATTTCATTTCTAACAAGCCAAACCTTAATTCCTTACCTAAAATATATCCGATAACTCAAAATGATCTAAACCCAATGATCTCCGCTTTTCTCATACTATTTGCGAAAATCGCGGAACATTTATCTGACGTTTTGCCCAAATAGTCTTCCAACTTCCTTAATAAATGGTCTGTGCCTTGCCGGCGCATCGCGATGCCAATTTCCCAAATATTGGCTAAATGTTTGATCTTTAGTTGGCTTCGTCCGGTTCAAATAGGTAACCGCATCCCAACTTCCCGAATAATTCTCAAAATATCCCAACAATTGATTTGCTATCAATTCATCTTTGGCGCGTAAATAAGGATCGATCCTCATGCTCGGTTCGTTTAATTGAAACCACCTTACAAATGTCTGCCCGGCCGGTAATTTTCGATGGTTTTCCACGAGCCTGTCCTGAGCGTAAGTGCGAAGCGAGACAGAATAACTTTGCCAATTCGGATAAGGCGGATCAATATGCCAGCTGTCGGCCATTTTACTAAGAGCGAAGATCGCAGCGGCCTCTCCGACCGATTCTTCAAACCACTGGTTTGGAGTAGTACTATTTTTCCTATTTATCGATAAAACATGATTGAGTTCATGTCCAAACTGATACGAAAACTGCGCCCATCTGCGATCCACTACGTTTAGCCATACGACAAATTCGCCACTTGGACCTCTGGCGTATAGAGTTCGCGGGCCGCGAACATCATGTCGGACAGTTATCGAGACCTGAGGAACACTTGAGACATTTGCAAGCAGTTCGTCGGCGACGGAATCGAGCACTTTCTTTATGTCCGTGGTCGTTGCTTCTCCCCAAACGCCGTGCTCGACACGAATCGTCACGCCTGGTTTTGCCTGGATCACAGATGCGATCGCCAGGATCACGATCGGCAACAGGTATTTTCTATAAAGTTTGGAATTGATCGAAAGTTTTCGGTTTTCATTCATGTGGCCAAATATTATTCGCAAATAAATTCCTTTATACCTTTTTAATTCTATCTTTCTCGTTAGTTTTCCTCAAAGAATAAGGTCCGTAGAAACCGTGAGATCGTGAATTTCAGTTATCGAAAAAACGAAGGAGTTTGGAATGATAGTGAGTAAAATCTATCTGGCCCGTTATTTATGAACATTCGGAGTTTAATAACCGGGTGCTTTCGAAACACTTGTTCGAAAACCTTTCGCTATAAATATTAATAAATTGATCTCACCTGCATACAAATCCCGCCAGTAGAGGCGTTGGTCTTGTCGAATGTAATTTACATTAAATTTGAATTAGAGCGGTAAATATTCATACTCAGCGTTTTCGAAGTCAATTGTGTGAATTACTGATATCGATCTATAGTTTTTCAGCGCTTTACCATCTTTGGAAACTTATCTTCCAAGCGATCGAAATTTTGTGCTAAATCCTCATAAACCTCTCCGTAAATTACGCGAAACAGTAAATCCTTAAAACTACAAATTTCGTCTTTGTCTGCTCCCTGGAATTTTTATAAAAAAACTAATTTCTAAACGGATCTTACCGGGTAAGTGGATTCAATAGGTCTGCGTCCACATGCAATAGCCGTCTTCTGGATCAATAAGCATCCTCGAGTAAAGTAACCGTTTTTGCCGCGGTATCAAGTTCTGCTTCGACACCGATCGGCAGAGTACAATTTTCTTTTATATGTCCAAAGGAAAATCCATATACTGACGGCACGCTTAACTGCTTCATCCGCTCCGTTACGACTTGTTCGAGATTAAAAGATTCGGTGTCATCTTCTTTAAGGTTGCAGTCAGAAAAAATTCCGAGTATCACGCCTCGAACGTTACTAAAGAATCCGCTTGAAATGAGATGTGTCAGCATTCGGTCAATTCTATATGGAGCTTCGCCGACATCTTCGATGAACACGAGTTTGTTCCTCGTTTCGACCGCGTGTTTTGTTCCAACGAGAGACACGAGCAGTGACAAGTTGCCTCCGGCCAGTTTTCCACGCGCTTTTCCGGGAGTTATTACCTTGTAATTGAATTCATTAGCTTTAGCGCCTCGGAGAATATTTGCTTCCGACAGACCAATTATAAAAGGCGGTTTTATCCCAAATAGCGGAGCCAGCATATCTCTTACAAATTTTGGCTTGAGGTCCGAAGCAGCAACCGGCGCGTGAAAACAAGGGCTTCCGGTTTTCTGATGGATCGTATTTAAGAGGGCGGTTATATCGCTGTAACCGATAAGCGGCTTTGGATTTCGCTTGATCAGATCAAAGTTTAATCGATCAAGTATCCGCGTCGTTCCATATCCCCCGCCGATTGCCCAGATCGCGTCGATCGAAGTATCGGAGTACATCCGGTGAATTTCAGAAAGCCGGTGAGTATCGGTTCCGGCAAAGTTTCCGTGGGTATCGAGGATCTTGTCGCTATGAAAATACTTAAAGTCAAATGAATCAAGATTCGCCTTTGCGTTTTCAAGGCGGGTTTCGTTGCTTCTCGTCGCGGGTGCGATAATCCCTATCTTGCTTCCCGCTTTTAATGGTTTCGCTTTTGCGGATGCCGGTTTTGCTGCTTCTGCAACGTCTGACAAAAGCAGGGCTGATGCGCCAACCGCTATAAGTTTGCCAAAGTCTCTTCGATCGATCTTGTCTTGATCATTCATATTTTATATTGAGCGGGTATTAATTTTTCAGGCGTCCGTATTTCTTTAGAATAGTCCTTAATTGATCGTGCGGGAGCGCAAAGATCTTGTTTCCATTAATTCCTTCCATATCTTCGGCGGCGACAAGGGCGTTGATGATCGCCTCCTCGGTCGCTTCAACGGTAGCGCGGAAGATCGGGTTGAGAAAAGAATCATCGATCGAAGGTTGGCGGGTTAATTTCTTTTCTTCGTCGTAATCCCCGCGGGCGGTCGAAAAGGCGAGGAAAATATCACCCGAACCCGCACTGCCGATCGATCCTGTGCGGGCTAAACCAAGCGTTATGCGCTTTGCGACCAGATTGAGTTTTGAAGAATTCAGCGGCGCGTCCGTTCCGACGATGGCAATGATCGAACCGTCGGTCGGTGATTTGTATTTAGGTTCAAAACCTTTTACCTCTTTTCCGACCGGGACGCCGGCGATTGTCAGATCACCTCGCGAACCGAAGTTTGCCTGAACGATCACGCCAACCGTATATTTCACGCCGCCGATCTCAACGATGCGCGAAGACGTTCCCGTACCGCACTTAAATCCAAGACAGCTCATCGCCGTCCCGCCGCCGACATTTCCTTCGGCGATCTTGCCTGACTTTGCTGATTCGAGAGCCTCAAAAACGTGTTCCTTTTCTACGTGATATCCATTGATATCATTCAGGTCTCCGTCCCACGTCTCGCCGACAAGCGGTAATCCAAACGCAAATGTATATGGATCTTTAGGGTCGGCAAACTTTTTATAATTCCACTCGCCGATCGCATCGCGGACAATGCCGACGCTGTTTGTATTTGTGATCCCGATCCCCAAACGGCTGACGCCGTAATCATGCACGTAGGGAATTCCGGTCATTTCGCCGTCGCCATTAAAGATAAAATACCCGACCGGATATGAACTCCGCGAGTCTTTTCCGCGCGGCAAAACGATCGTCACACCAGTCCGCACAGGACCTTCACCTTGGACCCATTTTCCGCTGCCCCGTATGATCGTCGAGTATCCGACCTCAACACCCGGTACATCCGTTATCGCGTTGTATTTTCCCGTATCGCCTTCAAAAGGAATTCCCAGATCCCTGGCACGCGGTTTTGTTTGCGAAAAAGTAACTGCCGCAAACGCAAAGATCAATAAAGCCGACGAAAAACTCATTATGTTCATGATTGATAAATCCTATTCGAAATACGGGATTTCTTCAATTGATTCTTGGTTGAATTGTCGAATGGCAATCGAGAGGAACGGTTTTCGAATTTAACAATGAAACAAATGGTTTCTATAAAACGTGGTGTCCTAACAGTGTGCCCGATTGCGCCCGCCTTGGGTCTTGGTTTTATTGAATCAAATCGGTCTCCTATCATCGAAGATGACAAACAATATAGATACTGTCTTGAAAATCAACTTTGAAACGCCAAGTTTGGATCAAACGGGGTTTGGTTTTTCAAGACACCAAAAGCGATGTGCAGCAGTTTTCTGATCGATGCACAGACTATTTGTTTTCCTGATTTCCCATTTTTCGCC
>JBGTEI010000635.1:0-3462 GCA_041747875.1 Pyrinomonadaceae bacterium
GCTAAAAGCGGCCGTAAAGACTTACGGAATGCGTTTCTCGCAGATGCAGATCTACAAAATATAGATCTGAGTAATGCTGACTTGACCAGTGCCCAGATCGTAAGTGCAAACCTTACCGGGGCAAACCTCTCGGGTGCGAACTTAACAAATGCGAATTTAGCCGGTACAAATTTTGCGGGAACGAACTTTAAGGGAGCGACGCTTAATAAAGCCGGATTTGGATCAGCGGATCTTTCATATGCGGATCTTTCCGGCGCGAAAATCGATGGCGTTAGTTTTCTTGGCGGTGCAAAACTCGTGGGTGCAAAGATAGATCTTTCTAAACTTCAGTGTAAGGTTGCCACAAAGGGCGGGGATCTGAATACAGAAGGCTCTGACGGAGAAGTTTACGGAAGCATAAAAACCGGGTAGTCGGATCGATCGGGTCTGCCAGATATTGCGATTGGTAGATCTTAGTGGCAATGAATCATTTGAAAATCTTTGCCAAAACTAAAGATAAAAGCCTACGGATTACTTTCCAACAGGAGAATCGATATGAATAAACAAAAAGCGACGAATGGAAAAATACCGACCGTTGTTAAAACGCATAATAAAAGCTTTTTAAAACGAGCGATCTTTAGCGGCAGCGTCTTACTAGCTCTGATTTTGAGTGTAAATGTATTTGGTCAAAACAATGGAGTTCAGACAAATTATTTGATCACACCAATATCCGTAGCCGGGATCACGATCGGAGCAAATGTCGGTGAAGCCCGCAAATTCCTGAGAGGTACATCATTTTTGCGCGTTGAGGGTGAAGGGATGGAAATTGTAGATGTCCAACAGAATCAAAAAACATTGATGTATTTTTATCTTGAGCCAACGGAAGAGGGTGATCCTGCAGATGAATCCACAAATATTGAGACGATCGAGGTAATTGATTCACGCTACCGGACTTCAGAAGGAATTCACTGCGGAATGAAGACGAGCGAAGTTGAAAAGATCTACGGGAAAATGCTCGAATTGGTTGTCAATGATTACGATGAATCCGAAAATATGACCTTTTCTGATCAGCCCGAAAATTATGAATTTACGGTTGAGAAGTCAGGAAATTCTTACGTTATTGCCAAGATCCGCGTGAGTGATCCCGCTTCCTAACTTGATCTTACCGAATGGTAAAAACACTGCCGGATGACCATACACTGACCTTTCTGACAATGCGGCTTTCCGCAATGAAAAAGTAACCATAAGGAAGGAAATAATGTTAAAAATTGAGAAAAGAAAGATTTATCAGTCAACTTTAATGATTGTAGTTCTGACGATAGGGCTATTGGCAGGCGGATCAGGTATTGCGATGGTGCCAGGCGCTCCGGGACTAAAAACGTCCTCGCTTTCTATCGTTGATCGAAACCCGCGCGAAGAGGTTTTATGGGATTTCAGATCGGATAAGGCTGAAGAGCAAAGTTTTGGTGAAGAGGATGAATCAATGGTTCTCACTTACCTTTTCGGCAGCAAATGGGACGAACCATTGACCATTACATCCGGCTTTGAGGGTTCTTTTACAAGAGCAAATGCAGATCAATTTCTCTACTATGTTGCCGGGTGCGAGGAAGGCAGCGGTTTTAAGGATACGTCGAATTGTTCTCACGCCGCTTCATATAATGCCGGCTGGATAGTGATCTATGAATACGAAAAGCCGGTCATGAAGATCCCGGCGGCACTCGGATACGCGATCGGCAAGATCACCGATGTCAACGGAGACGGCAAATCAGAGATCCTTTCAATAAGCGGATATTCGGGAATGGGCGAAACCAGCAACCGCGGCGAACTCGGACAAATCACCGCAAACGGCTACGAAGCGATATTTTCCACAAGCGAGAATTTCTTTTTCGGGTCTCTCGAGCGGATCACCTTTAGCGATGATGAAAACGTAAAGGATAAATGCTACGCAATTTCCTCGGCAGTGATCTACACTCCAGCGACCGGCGGCGGATCTCCGGTTTTTAGAGAAGATTATTTTAAGAGCGACATTTGTGATTCAAATTGGAGAAAAATAACCAAAGAACAATTTGACGCAGATTGGTAGTATCATTTGGTCAAAAGTTTAGAAAACATTTAGGGCTATGAATTGACCAGAATAAAAGCGGGTGGAATGGTTGTCGGAGGGTACAAAACAAGGGCATCGGGGCAACTCTATCGAGGTCAACTAAAATAGGTGTTGATTTTGACGATTGGAAAAACCGTGGCGGAATAGTCTTGGACTAATCATCCCGATTGATCGGACGTAAAAGCATTATTTCCATAAGACAAATTGAAGGAATCAATGCGGGCATTCCCGCATCTGAAGTAAAAAAGAAAATAAGTCAGATGATCAGAATTTACTGGACATCCATAGGTAATGGACGCCAAAATAAAACCTTTAAGAATCAATCTTTTGTTATATCGATTACCGCTCGGAGCGTCGAAGAAAGTGGTAGAGATTCCGGTGACATAGTTTGTAAAGATAAAGGAGCGGATCAATGACCGGTAAAACCACCGAAAAGGCATAAATTGATCGAATAATAGTAAATAAACGCGCTTTCCGAAAGATTCAATAGCAAACTGCATGGAATAAACAAAATTGGCAATGATCAAGAAATCAAATATTTTAACCGCTATTATTGCTGCTGCGATGATACTGACAGCAGCGAATTTCGGCCCAATTTCGGCACACCGGTTTTTTGACGGTCAAATTTTGGATTCGTTCGGCACCAGTAGATATGCCGTGAGGTTATACGACAAACCGAAAGTATATCCGAAAAATAACTCTGTTGTGCTTGCGGATATGAGAACAGATCTAACCTCTCACAGCCTGAGAAATAAACCAGCAAAACCGGGCAACCGTTCAAATTATTTAATTACCGCAAATTCCGCGGGCGATATCCGTTTCGGGATGACGATCGCCAAAGTTCGTAAAATACTAAAAGGTGCGAAATTTACGCGGGATATGGATGCCGGGGAAGGTGTAATAATTTCGGTCGAAAAGGCGGGTAAATCGCTGATGTGGCTATACACTGACGGGAAAGACGATGATTTAGCCCCAATTGCTGAAAGCGAAAAGGTCGAAGGTATCACGATCTTTGATCCCCGGTATAAGACCGCTCAAGGCGTTCACTGCGGTATGACTGTCAGCGAATCCGAAAAACGGTTACAAAAACTAAAGAAGATCTGGATGGAAGGGCTGACCGGAAACGAACTGGCGACATTTTCCAATCAGCCAAAAGGTTTCGATTTCTGGATCGGGCTTCCTGCTACTAAAACGTCGGATGAACAAAGTGCCGGAATTTATAGTAAGGATGACCCGGACAACACAACCCGTTACAAAAAGCGTGCGATCATCACCATGATCAGCGTTCCGTCGAGTTATGACCAATAATTTCAACGTTCTCAAATTCGGGTGAAGCCGAATTTTGCGGAATCGATATGATGGATGAATTTGAAGAAAGG